>DATDHE010000418.1:0-4266 GCA_036521695.1 Candidatus Acidiferrum sp.
CTTGGCTTATCCTTGCGCTGCTGGAAACGAACTACCCAAGTGAGCTGGCCACCCCATTCGACCGCGCCTTCACATTTCATTTCGTAGTCGTCCTGCATGTTTGGAAGGAAAATTAGGACCATCTCGGGCAGACCCATGTCTTGCGTCGCGACACCAGACAAGCTGCTTCCATGCGTGGGGTTCCGTTTCTCTTGAAAGAGCAGCCCGCCAGGCGACTGCTGGAAAACGACAATGTAATCAAACGTTTCGGCTCCGAGATCTTGGACGATGTTCTGAACGTCGGAAGTCCGATATTCGATCTTTTCCTGCGCCGTGAAGTTTTGAAGATTGGTGACCTGTTCACTCTCGCGCGCGGCGGCCTGCTTGAGCACTTTGGCAAGGTCGCAGGGCGGCGACGAAGCGAGAGAATGGACCGGCGAGTCCAGCGCGGGAGGGCTCCAACTCAAGCTCCGGTTCTTGAGTTTTTTCTCGACGTCTCCTGATTGTTGCGCGGAGAACGAAGCAGGAGTCATCAGCAGAGCGCTCGCTAGCAGCCACGCGAGCATCGCGCACAGTGCGGCGAGGGACGCCCCTGCGAAGCCACGGCTAGTTGTCAAGAGGATGAGTTCCATTCCCGGTCCGTCTCGTTTCCCCGTTGGTCTGCTGCTGCCCATTCAAATCGGTTCTATAAAATTTGCAGCTCTTTGCTCGTCGCGCTGATGTTGCCATGCACCGCCTCTTGCACGACTATACGCAGGCGATACTTGCCGGAAGGAACTTCTAGCTGCATGACGCCATTGATGCCCGTTTTTGAGAAGCGGTCGAAGCTTTCGGGCTTCAGGGCGAGTTCCATATCGGCTTGCTTGCCAGTGACGAAATTGCCGTGCGGGTCAAAGAGCGCGGCCACAAAGGTGAGCTTCTGTACGTGGCGGTCTCTCTGCTGCTCGAAAGGGAGCTTTTGGATATCAATATGGGCTTGGATGGTGAGTTGCGGGCCGCCGGATTTGGCAGTTTCGAGTTTTTCGCTGATCGTGGCGGGAAGATCGGTCTTCTCTTCCGTACCTTTCATTAGGGTATCCAACTTGTCGGCAGGGCTTGGCTGCTCGATGGATCCCGGCGTTGGAGCAAAATAGCCGGGGCGCACCTGGACGAAATCATGGCTGCTGTTCTTCAGTTCAACCTTGATTTTGTGATATTTGCCGTCTTCTGCAGGAGTGAATCCCAGCAGATAGGTGCAGGCAGGCAAGAGACTCAGTTGGTGAAAGCCGAGGTCGAGGTCGTTGTTATTGCGGATGAGGAGGCCACCAGTGCTTTCGGCGAAGCGTGCCATGGAGGAGTCGAGCTCTTCGAGGCGGTCACCGAGCGATCTCATCTCGAAGACAATAGCGCTCACTGGCAGCTCGCCAGATTCTGAGGTCTCGTTGATCGGAGTGCCTGGTGCCTCGGCGTACAAGCCTTTGGCATCGAGTGAGTTGATGACCACGCCAGCGCGTAAGGCTTCGTTGATGATGGAATCTTGCTCTTGGTCGAGCGTGTTCGAAAGAAAACCGGACGATGCGAGCAACAACATCCGTTTGCCGGGCATTCTGGCAAGCTGATCGAGGCTGCTTTTGATCGCATCGAAGGTAACCTGCGAAGCAACGCGCGCCTGATCCCAAGTCTGCTGCGCCTGCGCGAGTATGGGGTCGAGGACGTAGGTTGGGAGACTATAGCCCGCGTTCGGATTGGTCGGGGTAAGGTTCATGAAATTGTTGTCGGGTATGGCTTCCAGCGCATCGCAGCCTGAGCTTCCACCACAGGTACATGCCTCCAAGACCTTGGCCTTCATGGCGGACGGATCGCCTTTGATAATTTGATAGGCCTCGTAGGCGGTCATTCTCGGGCAGCGCGCCAAGCCCCCGGGCGATACGCGAGGATGCGATTGCAACTTTGTCATTACGAGGAGGATGGCCGCCGAATCGTTCGTGAACCCGCTTGCCATACCGCTTGATGTAGTGAATACCGCGATGCGGTCGTCGCTGCCAACGGCTTCCTTGATAAAACGCGCAGCCGCGATTTTGGTGTGCGCCAGGTCGCCGGGGGCCGTATTGATGTCGTCGAAGAGGAGGCCAATCCACCTGGCGCTAACGGGATTTTGACTCGGCAATTTCGGCGCGAGAGTGAGTGCGGTTCGATTGGCTGGTGTGTCTGGCGCGGGGCTTGCCGATTTGGGAGCGTCCGCAGGCGCATTGAAGGTTTCGACAGAAAATGCTGTGAGATCACGCTCAGTGCTTCCGTCGAATACGGCGAAGTTGTCTTTCGTTAGGCCGGCAACAGCACGACCGGGGCTGTCGCGGACGACAACTTCGAGCTGGACGAGGCGGCTCACTGAGCGAAAAATCGGCCGGGGTTCGTAAGGGTGACTACTGAGACGAACTTCTCCGGGGGAAAGTGTCTGCGCGGGGGCGAGCAGGGCGTAAGTGCAAAACGCCAGAAGCAGCGCGGCAATCGTAAAGCTTGTGCGCGTGAGTGGAGATGCGTGCGGCACGAGGGGAGCGTACCATTTTTGCAATTCGCTGGGAAATGAAACGGCGCGGCGAGGTGGTAGTAGGGTTGAGGGATGGCGAGAGAGAGGCAGACGGGTACGGCATGCCGTGCCCCCACGGGAGATGGGAGGATTGAGCTTAATGCCATGAGCTCCCTTGCGGGGGTGGGCATCCCTCCAACTTCAGGTGGCCAGACGGAATTCATCCCACCGGGTCGAGAGTCTGCCCTGTTTCAGGCAACGCCTCTCTCGGAATCTGAAAAGAAGGACGGCTCAGTCAGGGAGGAGGAAACAACTCAGCTCACGACCGGCGGCGGTCGTCAGGAACGGCAGCAATGCCCAGACGGCGAAGTTCGTCGGCGTAATACTTGCGGTAGAGAACGTTCCACTCTTCGCTATCTTCAAGAATTTCTTTTTTCTGGGAGGTAATTTTCTTGCGCACTTCGAGGTCAGCCTTTTCTTCTTCGTGAAGCGTCGCTGTCAGGATCTGCACCACCTGCTGGCGGATAGTGTCGCGGTCTTCGACGAATTCCACGTCGTCGCTGGAAACCAGCACGTCCGTGATCTGATGGGAGATTCGCACAATCTTTTCGCGGCTCAGTCGCATTCCAGTCGCTTGCCCTCGGATCCTGCTATGTACCACGTTTACAGGCGAATCGAACTCAATCATGCACAGCCAAGAATGGCCGTGCTACCGCAGAACCAGCTTGCGGTCGCGCGCCAGCTGCGCTTTCACTTTTTTGTACATCTCTTGATACGAGACGTTCGTTCGCCGCATTTCATCCTGATGCTCGGTGAGAATTTGGCGCACTTCCTCGTTCAGGCGGTCTTCGACGGTGATCTCTTCCATCATGCGCTGCCGCAGCCGCTGCGCGACTGCGTCCGCGACCTTCGTCTCGATCAACTTCCCTTCCACCAGCCGCTTTACCACTTCCGTTGCCATGTATCCGACGTAGTCTCGTGCGATCAGCATCCCAGAGTGAGTCCTTTGCGCGTAAGCAAGAGAAAGAGTTTACTGGCTGCACCACCAAAGTGCAAGGAAGAGCCCGCTTTCGCGCTTTCGTAGCACAGGCACTTCTGCCTGTGTGGTTTGTGGAGGGCCGCCGATACGCAACACAATCAAGATCGGCTGTCCCGCACACAGCTACAATCTTGAAAACGATCAGAAAGGGGAATCGCAGAACTCAGACTGGGAGTTCGATCTCAGGTTTTGCAACAAAAATTGGAGGCGCGAGGCGGAATCGAACCGCCGATAAAGGTTTTGCAGACCTTGTCAACTATTTTACAACGCACGTCTGCTTGGCGCTTTAACGTTTTTGTACCCGTTCTATACCCATGCCGTGGTACCCTGTTGGTAGAGGAAATCAACGTGCAGAAGGGGCACATCAGACAGAATGGTCGGTGGTGGATATTAAAGGTTCGAGAGACCGTAACCATCGACGGCGTTAAGAAGGTGAAGGACTCGTACAAGAAACTCGCCTTGGTATTGGAGCACCGCGCTAACTCCGACGGCTCCGCGCCTAACACAGTTCGCGTTCTAGCCGACTTGGAACTAGCGCCTATCAACGCGGGGCAACGCCAGGGGCAGTCCGCCGACTCCGTGAAGTCATATCTGGAACAATACGTCATTGCAGGAATCGGAAGCAAGACACGACGCAAACTCCGTGACGTGACCACCGCTAGTTACCGGCGCGACTTCCAAGTCATCAAAGATTTCATCCCCGATACACAGCTGCGTCAAGTTCGCACCCCAGATATCAATC
>DATDHE010000419.1:0-5428 GCA_036521695.1 Candidatus Acidiferrum sp.
AACGCTGAGGCGCAGAGGACGCAGAGACTAAAGCTCCCGTAGTCCTTCAAAACAAGCAAGCCCGAATCACCGAGGCAACAGTGTCCTTGGGTGCCGCTTGGATAGCCCGCAGTCCAGCCCTTCTACCAGTTCGACACCACTAGGGATGGCGTCGTCAGAGTATAGGTCACCTTGGACGAATTAACCCGTCGGCTTGAAGCGAGCGCAGTCGCCTGAAGACCGCGTCCAAGCCGTCGATCTCGATCCAGTCTCGACGACGTTATCTGGTGCATCTGCTCCTTAGTTCGAAAACCCGGCGATCATTGAGTCACCAAAGCGTTGCCGCCTCCCCGCTATTGAACATTTGCTAACAACTCTCCGCAGTTCCATTGCCCATGGCGGACATCCCTGCGAGCCTGAGAATACAAACGAACTACGAACTGCTGATGTCAGTTGTGCCCCCGGTAACAAGATCGACGCTCAATTTGGTGGGGAATTCACGATGAGGAGAAGTGCCATGAAGAGAATCAGCGTCGCCTTATTCCTTTTGCTCGCGGTCGGGTTGGTGGGTTGTAAAACCACTGAACAGAAAGCGCAGGAGCAAGCACAAGCGCAAGCACAGAAGGCGGAAGCGGAACGGGCACAGCAGGCGGCAGAGGCAGCGAGAAAACTCCGTGAAGAGTTGGGGGATGCGATTGTCGTTAATGTTAAACATTGGGGTAGGGCAGGAGCAGTGCCCCCCAACGAATATAAAACGATCGAACAAGGCATCGGATTTAAAATCACAAGTCCGCAGATGTTTGTGAAGCGCAGCACAGGCATGGTGACAATAGTTTTCGACTCTCAGTTATATGGCAAAACGGTCTCACAGTTCGGCGGGCCTGTTAAATTCATCGTTAGGCTGTTCGATGAGAATGGGCAGCACATCACCCATTTCACTACCGAAGAGAGGTTCGCTTCACCTACGTGGTATCACGAATTTGAAGGCTCAGGCATGACTCTCATAAGAGTGAAAGCAGAACACAACGTTGCTCAGTACCGTATTAATCGGCGTGATGCGGAATACATCCAGAAGGGAGAGTTTGGATTCATATTTGGATAAAACCTCAACAGTAATAGGAAGTCTAACGGGCTTCGGGCGGAAAGAAAAAAGCAGTTGATTGAACAGAAGGCAGCCTTCGAGAGAGGAAACCCGAAGCACCGTTATGTCGGAATATACGCACCGAACAGGCGAATCAAACGTGCGATTTTGCAGGCGTTACGTTGGCAGACTTTCCCTTACCCGAAGCGAGAGCAGTCACCTGAAGATGGCGTTCAAGTCGTCGATCTCGATCCAGTCTCGACGACGTTCGCTGCTGCATCTGCTCCTTAGCTTGAACACCCGGCGATCACTTCGTCCCGCGCACCTATTTCTCCCGAACAGCAAAGAGTGTCAAGAATCAGTTCCGTGACTGCTGTCGCGAAGCATGGCGTGAATTTGGAGTACCTGAAGCTGGAGTTGCTTTACCTCTTTAAGAACCTCCACCCTGCCCTGCGCGAAACTGTATTTTGCGACCTCAACTGCCCCGAAAAGAACCCAAAAGAGCGTCAAACCCAGAAACCAATTTCCTTGAGGCGTGTTGAAATGCGCCCCCGCCATCCACAGTCCCGGAACCGAAGCCGCTACCACGAAAATCCATACTCGTACCACCGTCCACCTCTTTTGGCGGAGTGCTTTGTCGTTCTTCTCCAAAAGCGATTTCACTCCCTCTTGATACGTTGCGACGTCCTCCGGTCGTGGCAGACGAGAGAGCAACACTTCGCGAATCGACTCACCTTGACGCTCCATAGCCACCTCCTGACAGAATTTGTTTCATCGCTTTCTTGGCATAATGCAAACGCGATTTGATGGTGCCTTCCGAGCAGCCAATGATCATGGCAATCTCAGCCAACGAAAACTCTTCGAGAAAATACAAGACAAGCACCTCCCGGTGTTTCGTTCCGAGTTCATTCAAAGCCTCATGGATGGCGGCAGCGTCCTCCTTCGTAAAGGAGACGTCCTCCAACTCCGAGAATCCATCCACGTGTGCTTCTTCTGTTCTCTCCCGGGAGATGCGCTGGCGAATGCGATCGACCGCGATCCCGTGTGCAATTCGGTAAAGCCACGGGCGCAAGGAACCGGGATTCTGAAGCCTACGGATTTCCCGAAACACCTTCAACCACACATCTTGCAGAACATCGAGCGCCATCTCCGGGTTCCCGGTGACCTTGGTCGCGTAATAGAGGAGCGGCCGCTGCATTAAGCGAATAAGATCGTCGAACGCGCTTTCCTCGCCAGCCTGACAACGCAATACGATCCATTCGTCCTGTGTTCGACTCGGAAAATCCGGCGAATTCATTTACCTATTATGTCGAACGAGGGGCAGGGAAGGTTCAATTCCTGCCAAGGTCGGTGTCCTCAGCTTTGTAGGCGACACCCATCCCTCCACCACCCAGATTCTCGACGATGCGGTGGTGCGAGATGCTAGGCATATACGTCTTATCAGCGACTTACATTCTCGCGGGGGTTGCCAAGTCGCTGAAAGCGACTGTAGGAACCGTTCGCTGTGGGTAAGTTTGTGGGTAAGAATTCTCGCGTTGCAGCGATTTCGAGCTTGGAAACTCACGAGCCAAAAGACGCGCCACTGACCCCTTCAAATGTAAGACTGGCGGGTTCTTGAATGGGTGTCATCTACAATCATGGCGTTGAACCTTCCGCTACCACGTTACATTCTGTCGTAGAAAGATTCGATTTGAGACACTCCGGCTTTCTGCAACTCCTGCATGAATGGGACTGGGTCAACCGCCTCCATGAGAAAGTGAACTCCAGCTTTCACCATTCCGCCACCGGAAATCAGCCGTGCGACGGTAGCTGCCACGACCCCGTTCATCCAGTACCCGCGCCCTTTTTCAAAGGTTACTTGATACCGATCCGTGACCTCACGGGCTTTGCAGCGACCATGAATCTCGACGACACTAAATCCGCCCACAGGTAAGGAGTCCGACAGGAGAGCCGCACGTATCCTTCGGACGGCGAAGTCGGTCGGAAGTGGCACGAGGGCAATCAGCGATGCTACGACTGCCGTGCTTCGACTCGGCAGGTAGGTATACGCCCGCCCATCGCAGCCCTTCAAACTTCCCATCAGCGCTTCTATTTCAGGCAGACATGACGTCGAGAACAGGCGACGACCGATAGGATCGGCAATGTCCTTCTCGATTAGAATCTCAGCCAATTTTGCACGAACCCACTCGCCGTTGCGGATGTACTTTGGTCGCCGCCGCCCAAACTTGCGCAGATACCAGACAATGTCGCGCATCGCGCTATTCGACCACTCCCCGGAATCGCCGAAATATGTGGTGAAGGAACGAACCTCATCCATTCGTGTCTTCGACATGGCAAGCGAGTATGCAGGCAGCAACTCCGTCATGCCCGGAAGCCATCCGGCAGACATAACGCATGCTAATCCGAGATCAGAGAATTCCTGATCGTGCGGCATCATCGCTTCCGGTACCAGCGTCAATCCCGCGACATCGACGTAATGGCTGCGGGTTCTAAACGCCGCTTGCGCAGCCATGTCCCGTAGCTCCGATACCGCGCCGCCGCAGTTCACCACAACGGAACAGCGACCGCAAAACTCCTCCAGTGACCGAGGATCGCGGACATCGAGTCGCATCACTGATACTGCTGCACCAAACTCCTCTGCAACAGCGTCTAGCTTGGCAAGATTACGTCCACCGATGAGGATCGGTCGATCCGTGGTTCGACGAAGCTCCCTTGCGACCGCCTCCCCTGTGCTACCGGAGCCGCCTATGACACCGAAAGTTACGGAGTGGTTCATCGCAATTGCGGGTGCGCTCGAACCAGTTTAGCTTCACGATCCGGGGCACGTTACCGATGATGCCGCAATCACTCGAAGACGGCTATTGCAGCTTCGCGTACTCGGCTTTGGCTTGCTTCAGGATGGGGATGTCGGCATCGGCGTTTTTTCCAGAGACTTTCGATCAGGGCACCTCCTACTTCGACTCTTGCAACAAGACAACATCGGAATCCCAGTGTCCGCGCAGGACAGCTAGGTTCTTACCATCCGGCGATAGGCTGAATGACCAGATTTGCTCCGACTTGAAATCAGTGACCGCGCGGCCCGCCGAGCCATCTATCGGCTGCACCCAGACATTTCCCACACCTTTCTCCCCGATTGCGTATGCGACGGACTTTCCATCTGGGGTGAACTGCACTTTACTCGCATAAAGGGTGGCATCAAGCATTCGCGGGGGATTGGACGAGTCAACCTGAAAAAGCGCAATTCTAGCAGTAGCCTCACGGTGCACCTGTTCGTGAACGGGCACTGCCAGCATTTTGCCATCTGGCGAAACACTTAGCCCGCCCAGATAATCTTGAGTGCCAATAATTTCTTCGCCCTTGCCAGAAGCATCGAGCGGCACACGGTAGATGTGCCTATCTCCCCAATGCTGGTAATAGACCCTGTAGTTCGCCAAAACTTCAGCCGAGGCCCGAAACGGGCGGTTCTGGTGGAGTAGGCGTGAATACGATGATCGACTCGGTACAGCAAGAAGACCCTGAGAAGGCGAGCCCGGTGCGCCTGGAGCGCGCATGTATATATAAAGGACCGGCCGAAAGTCGATCCGAACTAGGCCGCTCGATTGTAACGATGGTGCAGCCCTCCGAGTCGCTCCTGTGAAAGGATCCGACCCGAAGCTACAGAACGAGTCCTGCCGTTCGGCGTCCCCTTCTCAAGTCCGAGATGCGTGCGGTCCTGGTGATAGTATCGAACATACTCCGAGAGCAATCGCATCAGATGACTTTCATTCAGCGCAACCATGTGGTCGAGGAGGTCTCGTCTGCAGCTTCCCACCCAGCGCTCCGCGATGCCATTGGCATGAGTGTTCAACTGCACCGCATGGCGATGTTGAGATTCGACGTTTCCGCGTAACACATCCGTACCATCCGCTTTTCCAGCAAGAGTTCGAGTTGGTTTCCTACCGCCAGAACTGGGGTGAGGACAGGGTCTGGTTTCAGGACAAGCCCGGTCGCCTACATTCATTACCGACAAGCTGGACTGACGCCGGCGGTGTCGATCCTTTCGTTACTCTCGCGGCGGGACGATCGCTGTTTCGAGTGGCGGATCTGATCGAGCTGGCACGACAGATCGACGGCGGGAAGTCCCAACGAGTCGCGAGAACTGTAAAGGAAAACATGTCATGACTGTAAAGCTAATGTTGTCGGGAGTGTTGGCCGCGAACTGCACCAGATTAGCTGCAGATCGCCAACAATACTTACTATTATCAAGCACTTTCCGGCAAAAAAGACTTGACAAGATTCCTGCTTACGTCGTAATTATCTTTACAGCTGCCACGCAGTCTAACCGAGAAAACGAGAATGCCGCGGGCGAAAAACAACTCCGACAAGCAG
>DATDHE010000420.1:0-13009 GCA_036521695.1 Candidatus Acidiferrum sp.
GCAGGTTCTCAGTCAGAGGCCCAGCCGCCTGGCGCGTGGATGGCGGTACGGGAAAAATGATTACCACGAGCATCGTGGGGTGTAAAGGGCTACGCAACAGATGGTGTTCGATTGTGAGCGACCACAATGAAGGTGCTGGCAAAGACGCACCAGCATCATAGAGAAGCGTCGCGGCCAGGGCTATCCAAGTTGTAACCAAAAGCGGTGATTTTGGAGCCAGGAGACCAGCAATCGCGTTAAGATGCCAACAAGCAGAAAGAGAACGGCAAGGCGCAACTTGGGGGCCCCGCCAAGTGAAGAAGCTGCGATTCCTCGTTTCATTGATCACCAAAGACAACGACTACCAACTCCAGCAAGCGGCTTCGGCGGAGACGGCTGCGCGCGAACTCGGAATTGACCTCGAGATTGTGTACGCCGACGGCGACACGATTACGCAGAGTACGCAGGTCCTCAAAACCATACAAGCGCAGCCTACTTTGCGGCCCGACGGGATTATCGTCGAACCCGCGGGCGGGACCGGACTGCCGCAAGTAGCCAAGGCAGCGATCGAGGCGGGAATTGCCTGGGGACTCGTCAATCACGACGCGGGATATGTCGCGGACTTCCGGCGAACTACCAAGGTTCCCATATTTATCGTGACGAGCGATCACCCGGAGACCGGGAGGATTCAGGCTCGGCAGTTAGCCGCGCTTGTTCCGGAGGGTGGGGCTGTTTTGTACATCATTGGTCCCACTGAAAGCGCCACCGTTAAGGACCGCAAGGCGGGGTTCGAAGCGCTGTGTCCGAAAAATCTGCGCGTCACGGTGCTGCGAGGAAAATGGACGGAAGAGAGCGGGCAGCGTAGCTTGGGGACTTGGCTGAAATTGGGAGGCTCAAGCAAACTAAGCATTGTTGCCGTCGCGGCGCAAAATGATGCGATGGCCATGGGTGCGAGAAAATCCCTTCAAGCATTAAGCAATCCACAAGAACGGGAAAAATGGCTGAGCTTACCGTTTATTGGTGTCGACGGTTTGCCAAACACGGGGCAAGCCTGGGTGCGTTCCGGGTCGTTGGCGGCAACGGTGGTGACGCCGCCGATGGTCGGACAGGCCGTGCTACTTATGGCTAATGCACTGCGCAGCGGCGCAAGCGTGCCGGAACGCACCGTGACGATGCTGGAATCTTTTCCGCCTATCGGGAAACTCTCGAAACTTCAAACTGTTGGAAACCAGAAATAAACTCCTCCGCGGCGGAACACAGCAATTCCGCGCAATCGAGGGGGCTAAAATTCGGGTCGTAGCTACTTCAAGTGCGCGTCGTACCAGGCGAGAATGCGATTGAGACGATCGAGAAGATGCTTTTCCTCGCGAAAGCCGTGCGGTTCTCTTGGATACATGACGAGTTCGGTCTCCACCCCATAATGTTTTAGACCGCGATAGAGTTCCTGACTTTGATCGGGTGGATCGGTCGTGTCTGTCTCGCCTTGAAGAATGAGTGTGGGCGTCTTCGCATTCTTGAGCTGCGTGAAGGGCGAGCTGTTCAAGAATTTTACGAGGCTATCTGATTCGTAGGGCACGCCATAGAACCATTCATCATAGGCAGGACGCTCCTCGCTTCCGTATTCGGAGATCAAATTGGAGAGGCCCGCGCCGGAGACCGCCGCTTTAAAGTCGTTCGTTTGGGTGATGGCCCATTCGGCCATATAGCCGCCATAAGACCATCCGCCAATGCCAAGTTTCGCGGGATCGGCGATGCCGCGGTCTATAAGATCCTTAACGCCCCACATCACATCTTTGAAGTCGGCGCCGCCCCAATCGCCGCGATTCATCTCGATGAATTTTTGAGCATAACCTACTGAGCCACGTATGTTGGGATAGAAGACCGCATAGCCCCGCGCCGCGAGGAGCTGGCCCCAGACTTCGACGGAATCTTGCCAGTTGCCGGTAGGGCCGCCATGAATCAGTACAATGAGCGGCAGCTTGGTTTTTCCATCCGTGGCAGTGGGTTTCAGAAGAGCCGCTTCGATCTCGATACCGTCGAATGATTTGTATTTGTAAAATTCTGGCCTGCTAAGCGTGAACTGTTTCCAGGAATCGTTGAGATGAGAAACTTGTTGTGGCGAATCTTTCTGATTCCAGAACCAGAGTTCGGGAGGCGTCGTGGCGGACTGTCCCGCGAAGACGACGTCGCCAACGCCGGAAACGGCGAAGGCGTTAACGTTGCCCGCCGGTGGGTTCGCGGTATTTTTGCTCATACCCTCGGGAGAAAAACCAACGAGTTTGTTCCGGAAGCCGTCGGCGTAGAGCGCGAGCATGGAGCCGTCCTTCATCCACCGATGCTCGGAGATGGCGCGATCGAGGCTCGCGCCCGTGAGGTTACGCGCGGCGCGCTTTTCGATGTCCAGGAGCATGAGGTCGTGCGGCGAGGGACCATCCACGCGAGAGCCAACGTAACTGACCGTCGCACCGTCGGGCGATACTTGCAACTCGTGAAACGGTCCGTGCGGCGAGAAAATCAGTCGCCGAGAGCCGTCCGGAATGGAGATGGAAAAAATGCGATGCGTCTCCTGGTCGGATTCCGGATGGTCGGTGGCGCTGACCACGAGGCGGTCACCGGTCTTTAGCCAGGCCAGCTCACTTATTTCCCATTTGGTGTCCGTTAGCGCTTTGGCCTCGCTTGTAGCCAACGTGAGCAGCCACAACCGGGGTTGCTTATCGTCTTTATCCACGACGCGCGCGTCATCTTTGTTTTTATCCTTCTTTTCTTCGGCGTCGCTTTTAGCATTCGGAGCAAGGAAGGCAATTTGTTTGCCGTCGAGAGACCACGCAAAACTACGTACGCTGCGCTTGCCCTTGGTTACCACAGCGGCTTCGCCGCCATCCTCGCGCATTACGTAAATTTGCTGCTGATCGTCGCGGTTCGAAAGAAACGCGATCTGCTTCCCATCGGGAGACCATCGCGGCGAGGTTTCATCTTTTGCGGAAAATGTGAATTGGCGGATGACGCCGGATTCCTTCTGATAGAGCCAGATATGGCGAGCACGGCGTTCGCCCTTGGGCGGCTCCGCGACGACGAATGCAACGCGCGAGCCGTCGGGCGAGAATTGCAAATCGGAAATGGAACGCAAATTGAGAGATGCTTCCGGCGTGAGCAACTTGGCCGCATCCGCGGCCGTCTTTTCCTGCGCAACCGCGACTCCCGAGAGCGCCGAGATACCCGCGAGGCCACTGACCAGCATGAAGCGGTTCATTGTTGCACCTCTTGAATAGAACCTAGGACTCTATCGACGGATGCGAAGAGCGTCAATTAGGACTAGCTGGGTCGCACATGGCATGCGCAGTCCAGTACATTGCGAGTCCTTCTTCATTGCGGCTGTCCGGAAGGCTCGGATACAATCTGACGTTTATCGCTTGGGGCAAAAGCTGTCTGAGCTGCGATGCACGAAATACGGTTCCACAACACGCTGGGCGGAAAGATTGAAGCTTTCGCGCCGCAAAAAAGCGATGGAGTTCGCATGTATACATGCGGACCGACGGTGTACGACTACGCGCACATCGGGAATTACCGCACGTTCGTGTTTCAGGACATTCTTCGGCGTTTTCTGAAGCTACGCGGGTTCAAGATGAATCACGTCATGAACCTGACCGACGTGGACGACCGCATCATCGCCAACTCGGCCGCCGCCGGCGTAAGCATTCGCGACTACACTGAGAAGTACGCACAGGCTTTCTTCGACGATTGCAAGACGCTCAGCATCGAGGCGCCAGAGCACTGGATCCGGGCCACGGACCATATCGACGACATGGTCAAGCTGATCGAGCGGCTCCAGGAGAAGACTTATACCTATCCAAGCGAAGGCTCGATCTATTACCGCATCGCGAAATTTCCGCACTACGGCAGGCTTTCGAATATTGACGTGGCTGGGATTCAGGCGGGTGCGCGCGTGGATGTGGACCGCTACGAGAAAGAGAGCGCGCGCGACTTTGCGTTGTGGAAAGCGCCGAAGCCCGGTGAGCATTTCTGGGAAACGCCCATCGGCAAGGGCCGTCCCGGCTGGCACATCGAATGCTCCGCGATGGCCATGAAATATCTGGGCGAGACGCTGGACATTCACACTGGCGGCATCGATCTCGCGTTTCCGCACCACGAAAACGAAATCGCGCAGAGCGAAGGCGCGACGGGAAAGCCTTTCGTGCGGTACTGGATGCACGCCGAGCATCTGCTGGTCGAAGGCGAAAAGATGTCCAAGTCGCTCGGCAATTTCTATACGCTGCGCAATTTATTCGCCAAGGGATACAAGCCGTCTGCGTTGCGCTTCGCACTGGCCAGCGTGCCGTACCGTAAGCAGCTCAATTTTACGTTTGACGGATTGCAGCAGGCGGCAAGTTCTGTCGAGCGCCTGCGCAACTTTGCCGCGCGGCTGGCACAGGGGAAATTTCCGGCGGGAAAGCAGAAAGGTATGGCCGCCCGCATCGCCGAAGCCGCGGATGAATTTGACGCCGGCCTGTCCGATGATTTGAACACTGCTCGCGCGCTTGCCGCGGTATTCGACCTCCTGCGAGAAACGAATATCGCCATGGACAAAGGCGATTTCCGTCAGGGAGACGTGGCCGCCGTCCAAGAATTTCTCGCTAACTTCGACCGCATCTTTGCCATCATGGAAGACAACGATGCGGAAAAGTTGCGGGCGCTGGGTTTTGGCCCTGCCGAAAGCGGCCCGAGCGACGCCGAAATCGATATACTTATTGCCGACCGCCAAGCGGCACGCCAACGTCGCGACTTCGCCGCCTCCGATCGCATCCGCAAAGAACTCGCGGATCGTGGTATACTTATTGAAGATTCAAAGGATGGCAGCGTCCGTTGGAAACGCAAATGAAACACCCTAATCACTATCGATTCCCCGGCAATTTTTCGCCGGCCGAACTGCGTCCCAACCTCTTCGGCGTAGACTAAGCAATCTCTCTCCTGGCAGGGCGCGCACTCGGTATTGGTGTACGCATACAACCTGCTCTGCGGTAGTTCATGCACATTCACAGCTGACCATTTTTCCTAGGAGGAAGAGATGATTGCCACAATGGAAACGAAACTACCGAAGCTGGTTACCGCGCTGCCGGGACCCAACGCCAAGCGCGTTGTGGAAAGCGACGCCAAGTTCATGTCGCCGTCTTATACGCGCGACTATCCGCTTGTTGCCAAGCGCGGCCATGGCGCGATTGTTGAGGACGTGGACGGCAACGCATTTCTGGATTTCGCAGCGGGCATCGCCGTCTGCTCGACGGGGCACTGCCATCCCAAAGTTGTAGCCGCGATTCAGCAGCAGGCCGCCGAACTCATTCACATGTCCGGAACGGATTTTTACTACGAAAGTATGCCGCGTCTTGCCGAGCGCTTGGTGAACACCTTGTCCGGTACGTCGAAAAAGGCGTTCTTCACCAATTCCGGCGCCGAAGCTGTAGAAGGTGCCATTAAACTCGCCCGTTATGCCACCAAGCGGGACAAAATGATCGCGTTTTATGGATGCTTTCACGGGCGCACCATGGGCGCGCTTTCTCTGACGGCCTCGAAAACCACGCAGCGCAAAGGTTTCGGCGCTTTGCTCTCCGGCGTCGAGCACATTCCTTTTCCGTACGCTTACCGCTGCGTGCACGGACACACTGCGGAAACTTGCGGCGCGGAAATTCTCGAGCAGCTCGAGCAGCAGATTTTCAAACGGCTCTTTGATCCGGAGGAAGTCGCGGGCATCATCATTGAGCCGATTCAGGGCGAAGGCGGATACGTCGTTGCGCCGAACTTCTTCCTGCAAGAGCTACAGCGCATTTGCCGCAAGCACGGCATCATGCTCATCGCCGATGAAGTGCAATCCGGCATGGGCCGCACAGGGAAGTGGTGGGCGCATCAATTCGCGGGCATCGAGCCGGACATCCTCTGCAGCGCCAAAGGCATCGCCAGCGGCATGCCACTCGGCGCGATTCTCGCGCCCGCCAGCATCATGAACTGGAAGCCGGGAGCCCATGGAACTACGTTTGGCGGAAATCCGGTCTGCATCGCGGCCGCTCTGGCGACGGCGGATTTGATTGAGAGTGAGTATCTGGAGAATGCCCGCCGTATGGGCGAGTACCTTTTCACTCGACTGGCCGATTGGACGAAGAAGTTCAAAATCGTCGGGGACGTACGCGGACGTGGTTTGATGATCGGGATTGAAATAGTCAGAGACCAGCGTACGAAAGAGAAAGCCGCGGATCTGCGCAATGCCATTGTCGACCTCGCATTCCACAAGGGGCTGTGCATCCTGGGCGCGGGCGAGAACACCTTGCGGTTGTCGCCACCGCTCTTGATCGACGAAGAACAGACGGACTTCGCCGTGCGCACTCTCGAAGAGTGCATGCGCGAAGCGGAGAAAAAAAACTAGAGCACGCTCGCGCGTCTCGCGGAACTCAAACAAACTCGCTCCCGTGGTTGCCGGAAAAGTTACACGGCAGCCACGGAATTTTCGTTTATACTGCCGGGCGTCCAGTTCGTTTGCGCGGAGAGCCGATGCCGATCGTCTCGCGATTGATTTTCCAAGCCGTCCAGTGGGCCTCGCGAAAAGGCTTGCGAGAAGTCGACGGTCCCACTCCTGAAGCGAAAAAACACGCGGCCCGCCAAACCGGCGTTCGCGGCGAGACCTACGCCTATTGGTATCTCCGCCGCCACGGCTAGGTGTTCGTAGCCCGCAATTTCACTCCCCGCGCCTCAAAAGGCGAGATCGATGGTCGGTTACGATGGCAAGACGCTCGCCTTCGTCGAGGTCCGAACACGCACCGTGCGCGAGGAAATGTCTGCCTTACCGGAGCTAAGCGTCACGCCGGGCAAACAACACCTGCTGGCTCGCAATGCGCAGCACTTCCTTGTGGAACGCCACGTCCCAGAGTGCCCATGCCGGTTCGACGTTGTTGCGATCGACAATTCCCCCGGCAAGCCGCCGATCGTGCGCCTGCACAAAGACGCTTTCAGCCCTCCAATGTAGAATTCCACAGGAAAATCCCGCAGGACGCCTTTTCAACACCGCCAGACGCGGTACAATCAGAGCCCAGGGGCGCTCTCTCCGCGTCCGAATCTCTTATCCCTTTCGAGGAGGATTGCTTTGCCGGAGTTGCGAAAAGACCCGATTACTGGCCGCTGGGTGATTATTTCCACCGAGCGCGGAAAACGTCCAAACGATTTTCTGCGCGAGAGCGTCGCTCCTCTGCCCAACGGCAAGAATTGCCCGTTCTGCCCCGGCAATGAAGCCAAGACGCCGCCGGAGATTCTCGTCTACGGCAGGAGCAATGGTGGCACGAACACCGCGGGTTGGAGCGTTCGCGTTGTGCCCAACAAATTCCCGGCGCTCGGCATCGAAGGCGATCTCGACCGCGAGGGCGAAGGCCTCTTTGACAAAATGAACGGCGTCGGCGCGCATGAAGTCATTGTCGAAACGCCTGATCACGCCGCGACTCTGGCCTCTTTGCCGGAGCGTGCCCTCGAAGACGTCCTCTGGGCCTACCGCGACCGCATGCTCGATCTCAAGAACGACAAAAGGTTTCGCTACGTGCTGATCTTCAAGAATCACGGAGAAGCCGCGGGCGCTTCCGTCGAGCACACGCACTCGCAATTGATCGCTTTACCCATCGTACCCCGGCGCGTGCGCGAAGAGGTGGATAGCGGCTGGCACTATTACGATGAAAAAGAGCGCTGCATCTTTTGCGACATCATTCGCCAGGAGCGCGACACCGGCGAGCGCATCATCGGCGAAAACGATCATTTCATCACGCTGGCGCCGTATGCCTCGCGCTTTCCTTTCGAGATGTGGCTGCTCCCCAAGGTGCACGGCTCGTCGTACGAAAACAACCAAAGCACTATGTACGCCAGCCTCGCGCGCATGTTGAAGGACACCTTGATGCGGCTCGACGCCGTCCTCGACCGCCCATCTTACAACTTCATGATCCACACCTCGCCCATCGGCGAAGAAATCAACGACCATTACCACTGGCACATCGAGATCATTCCCAAGCTGACCAAAGTCGCTGGCTTTGAGTGGGGCACCGGGTTTTATATCAACCCGACGCCGCCCGAAGAATCCGCCCGCTTTTTGCGCGAAGCCAAAATCGCTTCGCCGTTGGCGCCCACAAAAAATAGCGCCTAGCCTGCGCGTGGCGGCCGTCCAGATTCCAGCGCACGGCAAGAGTTTTGCTATACTTAACAGTTTGGCGCGGTACCCAAGTGGCCTAAGGGGAAGGTCTGCAAAACCTTTATCCGTGGGTTCGAATCCCACCCGCGCCTCCAATCCGGACAGGTCCTTCTTGAAAACACAGGAGTTCTAGCGGCGCGTTTCGCCCTGCACCCCGCGTGTACCTTTTGCTTCGACAAGTACGCAAGGGTCTACATTGCAAGCTCTTTCGGGACGCCTTCTATCTTCACTTTGTCATTTCAGGCATTTTGACGATTACGTTTGGAATATTCCGCTCGCGCAGCATAGAATTGAAAGCCGCCACGTCCGTCGCCACTAGCTGTTGAATCTCCTGTTGTGACGCATCGCCTTGCCTCTTCAATTCCGCTTGCACCGCCCCCTGCTGCGTCGTAGGCGGAAAGTCAGAGGAGCCGCTCACTTCGGCCGCCAGATAGCTGATTTTTTGCAATAGCATCGGCGGGTATCGCACGTCGTCCTGACCTCTTCCGGTCGTTTTAAGCTGCAGCACCTTTCCTTCAGCGCCAGTCAGTTTCTCCACCAACTCGTCAGCCGCCTTCCGGATCGCTTTGGATGCGTCATCTGTTCCTAATTGCTTTTCGAGCCCGGCGATCTGCGCGCGAACGGATTCGATTTGATTGACGCTTTCCGCCAACGCATTCATCTCATCCCGAAGCGCGGTTACCAATTGAAGTTGCGTTTGGATGTCGCTGTCGCTCCCCGTTGAATGCGGATCCTTCAGCACGTTGAGTTTCTCAGTGGACTTCTCATCGCCTACCTTCAGTGTGACCGTGTACGTTCCGGGCGGCACAAGCAGCGAAATGCGGCTCACGGCTGGAGCAGCCCGCCAGCCCTCCGCACTCAACGGTACGTCTGGCGAATAGGTAGGCGCGGTTCGCAATTTGATCTCCGTGCTGGGTTCGCTTCGCAGGTCCCACCAAACGCGATTGATGCCGGGCTTCGCTTCACAAGCCGGACCGCCGCCACCTTCCTCGCCGCCTCCACCACCTCCGCCCGGACCACCAGGCCCTCTCAGTCGCCGAGCGCCGTCCGTCCGTGGCGCACGGCATTCCAGCACGCGCACGACTTTGTCGCTCGCCTCGCGGATCGTAATGGTGGCGCGATCTTTCTCGCCCAGCTTGGACTTGAGATAAAAGTTGATGGCAGCGCCGTATAGCGGATTGCGTCCGGCGGTCGGGTCATACGAAGTACCTACAGGTTGCGCGACAGGGCGGAAGCGGTAAGCGTCACGCGGAGCGAACAGATGCACACTCGACGCCAGCACTTCCGAGGTCAACTGTTGCAGCGGGGTAAGATCATCCAAAATCCAGAATCCCCGGCCGTAAGTAGCTAAGGCCAAATCGTGAAAGCGTTCCTGCACGGCAATCCAGTAGACCGGAGCGTGTGGTAGGCCGCTTTGGAGCGGCTGCCAATTCTTTCCGTCGTCGAAAGAAATGTAGAGTGCATTCTCCGTCCCCAAGTACAGCAATCCTTTGCGCACCGGGTCTTCTCGAACACAATGCGCATAGCTCAACATGCTGTGCGGAATTCCGTTTGTGATTGCTGACCAGGTTTTGCCGTAATCTGCCGTTTTGTAGGCGAACGGATCCCGGTTGTTCACTTGATGGCCATCCACGGTGATGTAAGCGGTCCCCGCATCGTAGCGCGAGGCCTCAATATTGCTTACTGTGCCCCAGTCCAGCAGGTTGGGGATATTCTTCGTGACATTGGTCCAAGTTTTTCCTCCGTCCCGCGTAATTTGGATAAGGCCATCGTTGGTGCCCGCCCAGATCGTCCCTGCTTCCTTCGGCGACTCCGCGATAGCGAAAACCGTCCCTGCGTATTCCACACCGATGTCGTCCGGAGTCAGCCCGCCGGAAATCCCTTGTCGGCTTTTGTCGTTTCGCGTCAAGTCTGGACTGATAATCTGCCAACTGTTGCCACCGTCTGTTGTGACGTGCACGAACTGGCTTCCCACATAAAGCTTGTTGTGGTCGTGCGGAGAAATCGTGATCGGGAATTCCCAGTTGAAGCGGTACTTCGTTTCCGACGCAGTCGCCCCTGCAACATCTTCGGGCCAGACCTCGACTTCTCGCGCCTGTCGATTCCTTTCATCAAAACGTGCCAGCGCGCCGCCGACGCTGCCGGAGCCGGTGCCGCTCGACCAAATAATGTTGTTGTCCACCGGGTCGGGAGTCGCAAACCCGCTTTCGCTTCCACCCACCGGATGCCAGACGCTGCGTGGAATCTGTCCGCCCTGGCCCCCACCTCCGCCGCCAAAACCTCCGAACTGCAAACTGTTACTGGGTCCGCGATACGACGGCCCGTCCTGCTTGTTCCCATAAACGAAATAGGGAATTTGGTCATCCAGCGTCACATGATAAATCTGCGCGATTGGCAGTTGAATGTGGTCCCAGGTATGGCCTCGATTCACAGAAATGCTCACGCCCGCGTCGTTCACCACCGCCATGCGGTCACCGTTGGTCGGATCGATCCACATCTCGTGATTGTCCCCGCCTGGGCTTGCGGGCATGTTGGTCAGCGTGTGACCGCCGTCGAGCGTTCTCGAAAATGCGGCCGTGAAGAAATAAACCTCGTTCTCATTGTCTGGGGAAATTTCTTCGCGCGTGTAGTAGTGCGTGCGTCCGCGAATTTGCCGGTCGGAGTTGACCAGTTGCCAATTCTCGCCGCCGTCGTCGGAGCGCCACAGTTGCCCGCTCTGTGTCGGCTTGCTGTCCATAGGCGCACCGTCACCAGTTTCGATCAGCGCGTAAACGCGGTTCGAGTCACGCTGCGCCACTCGCACCGCAATCCTTCCGACAGGCGGCTTCGGTAGCCCATGGCCTTCCAATCGCTTCCAAGTTGCTCCGCCATCAGTCGATTTGAACAATCCGCTTCCCGGTCCGCCACTCGCGCGGCCCCAGGTGTGAATCTCCAGCTGCCACATCCCGGCAAACAAAACTCTCGAATTGTTCGGATCCATGGCCATATCCGAGCAACCAGTGTTCTCGTCCACAAAAAGAACCTTTTCCCAGTTCTTGCCACCATCGGTCGTGCGAAAGACGCCCCGCTCCGGCTGTGTCCCATAGGCGTGACCTAGGGAACAAGCGAGCACCGTATCCGGATTGCGCTGGTCAATCAGGACATTGCTGATCCGGCCCGTTTTCTCGAGTCCCATCAGGGTCCAGGTTTTCCCCGCATCCGTCGATTTGTATATTCCATTGCCAACCGAAATGTGGCTTCGAATGAATGATTCGCCCGTTCCTGCCCAAACGATATTCGCATCGCTCGCCGCCACCGCCAGCGATCCAATCGAGGAGACCGGCTGCGAATCAAACACGGGGTCCCAGTGGAGGCCGCCGTCGGTCGACTTGAAGATCCCTCCGGAAGCCGCGCCCACATAGTAGATGTACGGGCTGCCAGGTACGCCAGCTACCGCGGTCGCCCGATTGCCAACGGGACCGATGTAGCGAAATTCCAGTTGGCTGTAGACGTCAGGATTGATCTGCGGCTGCTGCGCTCGAACCCGGTCAGTGGCGCCGAGAAACGCTACTACCGAGGTTAGTATAGAAAAAGCCACGCGCTTTGACATGGTCAACCTCACTCGCAAAATTTGCCTGGGATTGCGCGGATGATACCCGTAGGACATTCCCAGGTCAACGGTGGCTTCAACAAGTTGTGGCAGAGTGCAAGAAGTGTCTGTGATGGACAGTTGGAAGCTGACACTCGATGCCTTCTTAACTTTTTGCTGAGCCTGTACCGTTCGTAATGAACCTCTGCCCACCGACGTCAAAACTCACATCGCGAACTTTAGGCAGCGGTTAAAAACCGATATGGCGACGCTGCGGCTTGGCAAAAGGAGTACGAAAAAACCCTCGCCTGGTACGGTCCCATGTCACCCTAGCGGGCAGCGCGATCGCGATTACCCGAGAGCTGGAGCGTGTACTCCAGCTCCGTCAGAGCTGAAGAAGGCAGCAAAATCTACAATCGTCGAAACTGCGCGTCGATAGCGGCCCGTTGTGGGGTCCGAACCCCTCCGCAGACCCCTACTTGCCGTTTGCTTCGCCTTCAACCAACCGTCGGAAATCTCTTTCCACTTCGACGGGGCTTTCATATTTGCCGTCCTCGTAACTCTTTTTAATAACGTCCAGAATCCGCTCAATGGCACGTCGGCTAACCGCATCTTTTCCAATTTTGAGTTGGCTGGCTAGACGATCGAGGAATTCCGCGCCCATCGTAGGATTCTAGAAAATCTCACACTGGTCTAGGGTGATGCGCGTGCCTTTTGTGAGACGAGCGAAATTGAAAGTATCTGTTGCCGCAGTCTTCACATCGGAACGGACTGACGGAAAGCAGTGCACAGAAGAGTTTTTCAAACATCCCGTTTATGGGAGACCTGTGCGCCATTCGACTCTGGCATAAGGGACAAATATTGTGTTTGCTGAAATGCATGAAATCCATAGCTATCTTCCTTGGTGGACACCGACCAGGCCCTTGTCCGATGTGGGGATGCTGCTGGGAAGAGCTGTTATTAAAATAGGTCTAATCAAGGAAGGGAAGACCCGTAGGGCGTTTCAATCCATTACTCCACATGTACCCGGCGTGTACCCGATCCCCGAACTCTGCCTATTTGGGCGTTTTTGGCGCGTCGTAAAATGAATAAGTTGCGTAGCATGAATGGCGCTCAGGGGTTCGAATCCCACCCGCACCTCCATTGCTCAAAGGTCCGGCCCGGAGACATAGGTGACAGATCGTACCGGAGACATAGGTTACACTTTTGGGGGTAAAGGGTTGTCGAGAGGCTGCAGAGTTTTTTCCTCCAGATCG
>DATDHE010000421.1:0-10409 GCA_036521695.1 Candidatus Acidiferrum sp.
TACGTCGACATAAAGCAAGCCATTGTCGAGGCTGGCGCCCATCACCTTCATGTGGTCGGCAAGGCTATTGCGCCGTTCGAAGCTGCGGCGGGCGATCCCGCGGTGCAAGTAGCCGCCGCCGTTCTCGTCCTCCTTCTGTGCCTTACCCGTCACCAGCAGCGTGTTTTCCTGAACGGTGATGTCGAGCTCTGCCGGCGAGAACCCGGCCACCGCCATCGTCAGTCTGTAGGCGTCTTCGCCGGTCGTCTCGATATTGTAAGGGGGGTAGGCGACGGCCGCGCTGTCAACGCGTGTCGCCGCATCGACTAGGCGAGTCAGACGATCGGACCGTGCCAAACCGGCCGTTCCTTTCGGCGCTTTGTATCGCATCATCGACATTACTCTCTCGAACTGCATCAACTCCGATTTGCGACGCGTGTTCGTGCTGACGCAATACAAGGCGCTCAGCCTCAACCGACACGTCCGCGCGGGATGGTCGCCTCTGGCTGGACTCGGCGACTATATCGAAGTGCTTACGCCGCAAATGCGAGTCTCGAAGGAGTGGTATCAGGGTACGGCAGATGCTGTTTATCAGAACATTTATTCGATTGGGAGCGAGCGATCGAAATACGTGTTTATTCTCTCTGGCGATCACATCTACAAAATGAATTACGCCAAGATGCTGAAGCAGCACGTAGATTCGGCGGCGGATGTGACGGTGGCCACTATTCAGAACCCAGTGGCCCAGGCGGCGCGGCAATTCGGCGTAATTGAAGTGGATAAGGACTGGCGCATCATCGGGTTCGAAGAAAAGCCCGCCGAGCCAAAGCAATCGCCGCATCATCCGGGGAATTGCAACGCTTCGATGGGCATCTATATTTTCAATACCCAGCTAATGATACCCATACTTCTGGCGGATTCCGAAGATCCAAAATCGAGGCACGACTTTGGCAAGGATATTCTCCCACGCATCATTTCGAAGCACCGCGTGTTCGCGTATAACTTCGTGGACGAAAACCAGAAGGATGCACTCTACTGGCGGGATGTGGGCACGCTGGATGCCTACTACGAAGCGAACATGGATCTGGTGAGCGTGTCACCGGTTTTCAATTTGTATGACAACCATTGGCCACTGCGCACGTGGCAGCACCAATATCCCCCAGCGAAATTCGTCTTTGCCGATCCCGAACGAATGGGCGTGGCGCTCGACTCCATCGTGGCCGGAGGTTCGGTGATTTCCGGCGGACGAGTGCAGCGGTGTGTGATAGGGAACAACGTTCGTGTGAACAGCTATTCCGAAGTGAGCGATTCGATCATCTATAACCACGTGAATATCGGGCGACACTCGCGGATCCGCCGCGCGATCATTGACCGTCACGTCAACCTTCCCGAGCGAACGGAGATCGGCTATGACACGGAAGCCGATCGGCGGCGGTTCCATGTGACCGATTCTGGGATTGTTGTCGTGGTGCGCCAGGAGTCCCTGATCGAAGAGCCTGAGACTGCCTAAAAAGAGCCTTAATGCTGCCGGTTCAACCGCTCAACGTGCGCGGCGGAAAGAGCCCTTGGAGTCTTCCTTTCGTACGAATTCTGCAGCCATTTATCCCTGATTTGAATCCAATCTCCCAGGAGATTTCAGGCGAGAATACCGGTCGGCGGAGCCTGTTCGCTGGGTCAGCGACTTCAAGAATGAGGGTCGATTCTTACGCGCCAGCTATATTCCGAGGGGACGGAGTTTGCCATGGGCCATCTCGATGGGAAGAAATTGCTGCCAGTTTTTCTGGTGTTGCCTCTATTGATTGCTTCGACCTTGTTCCTGGGGATCAGCCAGCCCATGGCTCGTTCCCAGGAACATCCCATGGATCACGAGCACGGCGGCACGTCCATGGTGATGGACGGGGCCATGACGCCTGCGGCACAGGTCAGCTGCTGGCAGACAAAAGGGAAAGTGAGTTTAACCATCACCTCGGCGGTTTTTTCGTTTTTCTAGCCGGACTCTTCATCTTTTTCGAGGAGCGGCTAGAGAATCGATGGCCTGGCGTGCGCTATGCCTGGCCGTTATGTTTCTTGTTGTCGGGCATCTTCGTCCTGATTGTCAGCGATACGGAGCTATGGCCCTTCGGCCCGAAGAACTGGTGGACCGGCATAGTCGGAAACCTCGAGGTCTTGCAGCACAAAACCTTCGCGGTGATTCTCCTCGCGCTTGGTGTGATTGAAATGAGGCGCGCCAAGGGCATTTTGAGAGCGGCTTGGAGCGCGTGGATTTTTCCAGTGCTGGCGTTTGCCGGCTCGGTCTTGCTGCTGTTTCACGTGCATGCGCCGGGATGCACGGGCCTGATGCGATGAACAAGATGGAACGCATTCAGATGGAACATTTTTCCTATGCGGTTGCGGGAATTGGAATTGCACTCTCCAAAGGGTTGTCGGACGCGCCGATCCAAGGCCGGCGCAAATTCCGCGCGGTATGGCCTCTGTGCATGATCGCGCTCGGAGTTCTGTTGATGTTTTACGTGGAGTAGTGCGCCCTCAGCACGATTGGTTCCGCGAAACTTGAGGTCCTCTGTTGTGAGAATGGCGGGGCTATTCATGCCGTGGACGTCTGCCCAGCATCGAGGATACTGGGGAGTAGCCCTGACCACTGCAGCACGCTCGTTGACCCCGGTCTGCTACAATCTTCAATTCACTTTATCCAGGAGCTTGTGCAGATATGTCCACAAATATCACTCGAGTCAACGCCCGGCAGATCATCGACTCCCGCGGGAACCCTACCGTCGAAGTCGACGTGTATGTCGGGACCGGCGCTAAGGGCCGCGCCGCGGTTTCGTCTGGCGCGTCCACCGGGGAACATGAAGCGCTGGAGTTGCGCGACGGGGACAAGTCGCGTTATCTCGGGAAGGGCGTGCTCCAGGCCGTGGGCAATGTGAACGGCGAAATTTCCAAGGCCGTTGTGGGCCTGGACGCTGCCAACCAGCGCGGGCTGGACGAGCGCATGATCGAGCTGGACGGCACGCCTGCCAAGTCGCGGCTCGGGGCCAATGCGATCCTCGCTGTTTCTATGGCGGCGGCACGCGGCGCCGCGGCTGCGCAGAATCTTCCGCTGTACAAATACTTGGCGCACTACTCCACGGACAAGAGCGCGAATCTTCTGCCTTGCCCGATGATGAACATTTTGAACGGCGGCGCGCATGCGGACAGCTCGGTGGACTTCCAGGAGTTTATGGTCATGCCCGTGGGAGCGCCAAGTTTTTCGGAAGGTCTGCGCTGGGGCGTGGAAATATTTCACGCGCTGAAGTCCGCGCTGAAGAAGCGTGGGTATTCGACGGCGGTGGGCGATGAAGGGGGCTTCGCACCGAGCTGCAAATCGAATGAGGAAGCGATTCAGATCGTGCTCGAGGCGATTGGCGAGGCGGGTTACAAAGCGGGCGAACAGGTCAGCATTGCGCTTGATCCCGCCTCCAGCGAATTCTACGACAAAGCCAGCGACAATTACGTTTTCAAAAAGTCGGATAAGTCCGCACACTCTTCGGAGCAGATGGCGGCGTATTGGACGAGTTGGGTCGAGAAATATCCGATCGTCTCGATCGAAGATGGGATGGCCGAGGATGATTGGTCCGGTTGGAAAGCGCTTACACAATCGGTTGGGGCAAAGACCTCGAAGAAAAAAATTCAGCTTGTTGGTGACGATCTCTTTGTGACCAACACGACGCGGCTTTCGCGGGGAATCAAAGAGGGGATTGCCAACGCTATCCTCATCAAGCTCAATCAGATTGGCAGCGTGACCGAAACCATCGATGCGATCGAGATGGCGCGGAAGGCTAGCTACCACTCCATCATTTCACATCGCTCTGGCGAAACCGAAGACACCTTCATCGCTGATCTCGCCGTTGCCACGGGAGCCGGCCAGATTAAGACGGGTTCTGCCTCGCGCACGGACCGCATCGCAAAGTACAACCAGCTTCTGCGCATTGAAGAAGAGCTTGGTCCGGCCGCGCGGTTCCCTGGCCACTCGATTTTTTCAGTTTGAGGGCGGATTACAACTCCAGGATCGCTCGCAACCCGTCTTCCACGGCCCGGAGCTGTTGTGTGCTGACAGTTCCGATGCGCCTGAGGAATCGTTCCTTCGTCACTGCACGTATCTGATCCACTATGGCTACCGAAGGATGGCCCTCACGGGAAAGGAGTACCTTAAGGGGCGGGCTCGCCGTCGGCGCGCTCGAAAGCGGGATAACCACCACGGTGCGGCGATGATCGTTTACGATGTTCGTGGCAATAACTAAGCAAGGTCGCGTCTTACGAATTTCTGCGCCGAGCGGGGATCGAGTCTTACCCACGAAATCTCGCCGCGCCGTGGAGAGGCTCCACGATCCGGCGGCTTCACCTGCGATTGCGTCGAACTCTTTTTCAATTTCTAGGACCTCCGGATCATCGGCTATAAAAGATAGACAGGAACCCCACATGAAAAACGAACGGCTCTTCCTGGGTATTGCTCTTCTTTTGCTGGCAATCGTTTCCATCGTGCAAGCACAGGCTGAAAAGCAGGGAAGCACGGCCACTGCGCCACCGAAACTTCTTCTGCTTGTTCACCAGCAATTCAAGTTTGGGAGTGAAAGCACGCGGCGGAAACTGGCAGTCAGCATAACGCGAGCCTGCAACCATCTGGAAGTTCCCAACTCATGGATTGATCTGCAATCGATTACCGGCCCGCCGGAGGCACTGTCCTTCGATCCATTCGATTCGTTCGAGCAGGTGGACAACGCCATCGTTGTTTGGGGACGGCTGTTTTCATCCTATCCGGAACTCGCTGACCTCCAGGAGCAATTCCGGGCGCTCCAATCGAGCGAGAGTACGATCGTCGCTGTTCGGCGCAATGACCTCGGCTACCGCGTGAACCGCATCGACCTGTCAAAAGCCCGCTTTATGCGCGTCCTTGAAGTGCGTCTTCGTCCCGGCCATGAAGGTGATTTCGTCGAGTCGTTCAAACTGCTCAGTGCTGCTTACGAAAAGATCGATGCGAACATGCCATGGGTCGTCTATCAGGCCAATGTTGGAATGCCTTCGCCCTCCTTCCTCGTCTTTGTACCCATGCGCGCGCTCAAGGAAAACGACGCCTATCTCGCTCGTGCGTCGAAGCTTCGCGAAGCCGAAGGGGAAGCGGGCTTCGACCGCATGCAACAAATCGCGCGAGATGCCTATGCGAGCACGGAGAGCAATCTTTACGCCATTAGCCCGGAGACGTCCCACGTTCGGAAGGAAATCGTCGAGGGCGATCCTGATTTTTGGTTGCCAAAACCGTCCGCCAGCGCTAACACTTCACCGGCCATTGGAACGGAAGAGAAGTTTCCACGAAAGTCCCTGGAAACAAACTCCAAGCAATAGCTCCGTAGATTCAGTCCGGGTGATTTCATGATGCAGGCGCCAAAATCTTTCCCGCAGGATGAAAGCATATCCATTCACGTGGCGGTTAGCGGGGATATTCCTGCGCTCGTTAGGCTCATCAACGCCGCATTCATCGTTGAACAATTCGTTTTTGATGGCCATCGTATCAACGCTGAAGAGACACAGGCATTCATGGAAACCGGTAAGTTTTTGGTAGCGCACGACTCCACTGGATTTGCGGGGTGCGTCTATCTGGAAATACGCGAAGACCGCGGTTATTTAGGTTTGCTCGCGGTGCATCCGCAGCTTCAGGGTACAGGTCTGGGCCGCAAGTTGGTGGCTGCCGCGGAGGATTATTTTCGCGCCGCGGGTTGTCGCGCTGTTGACCTGCGTGTTATCAGTCAACGTACTCCGCTTCCGCCGTTTTACCGTCGCCTCGGGTACGTCGAAACCGGCACAGCGCCGTTTTCGCCATCGCTGCAGACAAAAGTGCCGGGCCACTATATTGTTATGTCCAAATCGCTCGCATGATGGGAGAGTGCGCTTCTTGCGGGTTGAAGAATCAGCGCCCTTGCTCCGGAAGCGGTCCAAAATAGCGGTAGTGGCCCGTAATTCTCCAGCTAAACAACACATCTTCCATCTTAGGTCCCTGGCCAATATTGTGCACGATCATAAATCGACGGCTCTCAGCGGACTTCACGTTCACCACCATTCCAATGTGCGGCACATTGCCGCCTAAATCCCACGTGACGATATCGCCCGGCGAGTAATCTACTGCGCGCAACGAAACGGGCAGACTTTCACCCTTGCGGCTGAAGAAGGCCATTAAGTTTGGTACGCGGCGGTGGTCGATGTTCGAATCCGGATGCGCCTGATGCCATTTCGCTCTCGACGGATAGGCCGGCCAATTCTTCACCATGTCTTCATGCACTTCTTTCTGGAGATCGACGCCGACGGCTCTGTAGGCGCGGATAATTTCGTCAGAGCAGACGCCCGTGTCTGCGGGCACATCTCCACCCGGATAATCTATGTGGACGTACTTCGAAACGTACTTCACGGAATGATTTGTGCGATCAATCGCCGCGGCCACGAGCTTATCCAGGAAGTCCTGCCGAAGATTTCCGCCGACCGGTCTGGTTTGCGCATCGCTGAACGCCACCACGGCGCAGGCACAAAACAGTGCCAGCCAGCTTCCGACGGAGAAGGATCTCTTCACGACTATATTTTATCAGCAATTACTTCTGCGTTTGCGAGGGTCTCGGAGGTTGTGCGGGATGGCCAGCCGTTTCGTCTACGGGCAGGGCTTGCAGCAACTCTGCAACAGTGGCGTTGTCGCCAAACGTTTGGCTGATGTGGGCGAACCGATCTACATTTCCCGGACCGAACACAAAGCTGCCGCCAAGCTGAAACGGGTTCTGACCTAACTTGTGTTGATGATGGCCGCCGGCACGGGCGCGCTTTCTTGCCGCGGCGTTCTCGCTCCGCAAGAGATGCAAGAGATTCGCGGACTTCAATTCCGCTGCGCGATACGCCTGGCGGGTTTCGTCGATCAGAAGAGGAAAGGTGATGCCCGCTTCTTCACGGAAGATGCGCGCGTAACTACGGTCGCCCAGTCCGATCGCGGCAAGAGCGGCTCCTTTGTCCCGGAAGGCTTGCTCGTGTTCGCGCAACTGCGCGACATGCTCGCGGCAAAAGATTCATCCGTAGTGCCGGAGAAAAACCAGAACAGCGGCCTGGCTGGTCCACAAGGAGCCAAGACGAATCTCCTGCCCATCGCAATCGGGAAGGGCGATCTCTCGGAGCCTGCTACTGAGAGAATCTTTCACGGTTCGTCCATCTTGAGCAGAGGCCATCCTGCTGTCAAGCATTCCACTTGGCGTCTCTGCGTCTTTGCTCTGGATGCCTTGATTTCCTCTGGCGCGGATCTACGCGGCCTGCGTGTATAATCCTGCTCCGCCATGAGCGAGCAAACTCCGAATTCACCAGTTCCCTCCGGCGTGCAGCGCCAGCAGCAGATTTATACACTCGGTCTGACCGGCGGTAGTCTCTCGATTCCGATCTCGCTGTCTCTTCTCGAGCACCAGGCTAAGGAAATACTTCCACCGCCTGCGTTCGACTATGTCGCGGGGGGAGCGGGCGGCGAGGACACGGTGCGCGCTAATCGCGAAGCCTTTTACCGCTGGCGGATCGTGCCACGCATGTTTCGCGATGTATCCCAGCGCGACCTGAGCGTCGAGCTCTTTGGCGCACAACTGCCAGCGCCGGTGATTCTGGGTCCAGTAGGAGTTCAGGGCATCCTTCATGCGGAAGGGGAACTGGCATCGGCACGCGCGGCGGCTGCGCTTGGATTGCCTTTTACACTTAGCACTGCTGCAAGCCGTTCGATCGAAGAAGTCGCGCAAGCAGCCGATAGCGCGGGGAATGGCATTCGCTGGTTTCAACTCTACTGGGGAAAGAATCCCGACCTGACCGCCAGCATGCTGCAACGCGCCGGGCGCGCGGGATACAAGGCGTTGGTGGTGACCCTTGACACGAGCATGCTTGCCTGGCGGGAACGCGATCTTCAGCACGCCTATTTGCCGTTTATACTTGGCCAGGGTCTCGCAAATTATTTCAGCGATCCCGTATTTCGCGCGCTTCTTCCGCAGCCGCCGGAGCAGAATCCGGCCGCCGCGATTCAACTCTGGAGCGGCCTCTTTTCCAATACGGCGCTCACCTGGCGCGACATTCCCTTTCTTCGGAAACACACGACTCTTCCCATTATTCTGAAAGGCATCTTGCATTCTGAGGATGCTGCCCACGCTCTCGACGCCGGTGTTGACGGCGTGATTGTCTCGAATCATGGAGGCCGACAGGTCGACGGCGCCATCGCCACGCTCGACGCTCTCCCCGCCATCGTGCGCGAGGTGAATGGTCGGGTTCCCGTCCTATTTGATGGTGGGATTCGCCGCGGCGCCGATGTTTTCAAGGCGCTCGCTCTGGGTGCTCGGGCCGTTCTCCTGGGACGGCTTTATACCTGGGGGCTCGCGCTCGCCGGAGAGCGAGGCGTGCGCGATGTGGTTCTCAATCTTCTGGCTGATGTAGATCTTACATTGGCCCTTAGCGGCCACACTTCCTGCCTTACCCTGGACGCTTTCGCTTTATCCGATTCGCGATAGTTTCTTTCTTGGTCAGGGTTTTTCAGCCACCATCAGGCCGTAGATGAAATTCTCCGAGGCGTACCCATCTCGCATAGCCTTGAACGCTTTTAACCAGTGAATGAACGCAAGGCCATGCTTTGCGGCGAGGGCCCAGAAGGCTTTGTCCTTGATGATATCCAAACAGAGGTCCCACGTCTTAGCACAATGCTTATTGAGAATCTCGGTTCTTACGACTCTCAGGCCGTTCTTCCCCATCAAGCTTTCGTATCTTTTCATCGTATGCAGTTCGACGAGCATGCCTTTTTCGATGGGCTCGAGGAATTTCTTGTGCTCGCGCGGGGTGAGGCCATCTTTCTTGAACCAGTCTGTGATGGCCATCCGTCCCTTGGGCTTCAGCAACTTCGCCGCGCCGGCAAAGAACTTCTCGCTATTGGGATAATGTGAGATGGATTCCACTGACCAAATCACGTCGAATGGTTTCTTAAATTTCATGGCTTCGGCGTCCATACAGAGAAATCTTGCGTTGGCTTTGGCTTTTCGCGCTGCCTGATTTGCCATTTCCACTTGAACGGGAGAGATCGTGATTCCCGTCGCTCGCGCCTGGTACTGCCTGGCCAGATATATACTGCTGGCGCCAAAGCCGCAGCCGACGTCGAGAAGTGTACACTCCGACGGAAGATTGGCCACTTGCGCGAGATATTCAATAAGCTGAAGCTGAGCCTTTTCCTTTGTCTCGTCGCCGTGAATCCAATAGCCGTGGTGCAAATGCTCGCCCCACAGAGTTTGGTAGTAAGGGCTGACGAGATCGTAGTGCTCGCGGATTTTTTCCTTCTCGTTATAATTCGGCATGGCTACATGATGCTATGAACCGTGGCCAACTTGTAGTCCCGGGTATCGATGACACTCTGGCCGGCTCCACTGCGGCGACTCAACCAAAACTCTACCCAGTTGAGCGGGACTCAAAACTACACCCATGGTCTGAATTTGAAAAGGAACAGGCTTTTTTCACGCGGCGCAAACGAGAGGGGGCCCCTCGGTGGGTGGACGGCCCCTCCATAAGATTGTTCGAGAGTCTTCGCCCGACCCTTGGTTTGAAATATAGTCCAAGGGAGAAGCGCTTTGGATCGATCCCCTGCCGAGGGAGTTTGACTTAACCTCCGCCACACGGGCCTTCACTCCGACGCGAATACTTCAACTAACATTTGTATATTCAATGACTTAGATGTGGAGTCCAAAGACCCTCCATCGCTTGCCTGAGTGGAACTCCTAGACCGGCCTTACAATCTCAAAGCTGCGATCCATCCAAATGAAGTACTAGAACCTTGGTTCAGTGAAACTCTGTTCCTGACTGATTCCTTAGGCCGTCCCAAACTGGAACATTCGTCCCGTTGCCTCAACCAATTGGTCAGGCATAATAGTCGAACTAGGAGGCCCACCAAAGTGTGGGACCCTAACAGCCCAGGTCTCAAAAAGGAGAATTACAATAATGCGTACTCGGCAAAAAGGCTTCTCTCTCATTGAGTTATTGATCGTCGTGGCGATCATTCTGATCATCGCGGCTATCGCCATTCCGAACCTCCTCCGGTCGCGTATGGCGGCCAACGAAGCTTCCGCGGTCGGTTCGATCCGTACGATCAACACCTCCGCTGTGACGTATTCGTCTACGTATCCGGCAAATGGCTTTCCGGCCTCCCTGGCAGTCATGGGCGGTGCAAATCCTTGCACGGCCGCTCCGGCGACTGCTTGCTTGCTTGACCCCGTTCTTTCGGCGGGCACCAAGAGCGGATATACGTTCGCTTGGACTGGCGACGGACTCAGCCCGTCAGTCAACTATTCGGTTACTGGTCTGCCGGTTGTCGTAGGCAGTTCTGGTCAGCGTGGTTTCTACTCTGATCAGTCCGGTGTGATCCGTTA
>DATDHE010000422.1:0-4445 GCA_036521695.1 Candidatus Acidiferrum sp.
AATTCCTGGGAAGAGAACAGACTGTGTTGTGGTATGCTCGGACACGAAAGCCTCCCGATTGGTCTAAAAACTGCGTTGACAACAGCTTTTTTACCATGAAGGAGGCTTTTCGTGTCTAAATTCGTGAATTATGTCGGCTAGGGGCGTTGCAACTCGGCTGAAGCATCCCCTTGACCCTGGCGAGCAGTCCAACTATCGTGAATTGAAGTGCCAAACGCACCGAAACTCGATGGACTGCGCGGAAGTGGCGCAAATCGTCATTCTTGGGTGTGCCTGCTGCTGGCCTTTTTGTTTCTGTACAACCCCTACCTGAGCGCTCCAGGCTCGGCGGGCGGGCTAAACGTTCAACATCCGGCAAGCCACCGTGCCACCGTCGGATCTTCGGAGCTGGAGCGCTACTCGCCTACGAATGACAGCGCCCACGTATTTGTGGCTATTATTTTCGCGAGTTTCTTTTCGTTTCCGTCGCATGCGGCTTGCCATTCCTTCCGGATTCAGCGCTCGGAACTCCGCCTTCCGCGGCAGGTTTTGTGCGCAAGTTTGTGGTTCCGTCCGCCACCCTCTCTTTGATTCCGTTCCGATTGCCTAAGGTTTTGACTTCCTGCAACCGGATGAACTCTGTAATAGTCCATTACGTAGGCCCATTCTCAAGTTTTGCGGGTTTCCGACGCATACGCGTTTACGCGGCTGTCGGGCCCCGCTCACCAGGACTTCTTATGACCGCAAAAAAATGGATCGTTGCCGGAATCGTTCTTGCTGCCGTTTGCTTTCTCGTGTGGCTTTGGCTGGGCCGCAGTTCATCCGAAGCCGACGCGCCGGGCAGCGCCGGGGGTGAGTCAACCTCTGTTCCCGCAGCCGTCGTACGAGCCGAGCGCCGCACGATTTCCAATACGCTGACGATTTCCGGCGAGTTCAAGCCTTTTCAAGAAGTCGATGTGCACGCCAAGGTCGCAGGCTACATCAAGAAGATTTATGTGGATGTCGGCGACCACGTGAAGGATGGCCAAACGCTCGCCGAGCTCGAAGTTCCGGAACTGGCAGCCCAATTGTCCGGCACGGATGCAGCGGTGCGCAAATCAAAAGAAGAGATTCGCCGCGCCGAAAGCGACATCGAACGCGCGCAGTCGGCGCACTCCGCGGCGCATTCCGCCTACTCCCGCCTGAAAAGGGCCGCTGACTCCCGCGCCGGCCTCGTCGCCCAGCAGGAATTGGACGATTCGCAAGCCAAAGACCTCGAGGCGGAGGCCCAAGTATCCAGCAGCCAGGCGGAACTGTCCGCTGCGCAGCAGCAACTTCAAATGGCGGAGGCCAATCAACGGCAGTACACGGCGCTCTCCGCTTATTCGCATATCGTCGCGCCCTTCGCCGGAGTCGTAACGGCGCGCTATGCCGATACTGGCGCTCTAGTGGCCGCAGGCACCTCCTCCAGCACGCAGGCCACACCTGTAGTTCGCCTGGCGCAAGTCTCAACGTTGCGCCTCGTCCTGCCCATTCCGGAATCCCTCGCTGGCGAGATTCACTTGCGCGAACCCGTGAAAGTCCACGTGCAGGCGCTGAGTGAGGATATCGAAGGCAAGGTTTCGCGCTTCTCTGATTCGCTCGATCTTCAGACGCGAACGATGCAAACGGAAATCGACTTCGAGAACCGCGATGGGCGTCTCATGCCGGGAATGTACGCCGAAACGCTCCTCTCTCTTCGCGAGAAACCGAACTCTCTCACGGTCCCGCTCGAAGCCGTCACGCGCAGCGGCGATGACGCCACCGTCCTGGCGGTCAACGCACAGAACATTCTCGAGGAGCGGCACGTGAAGCTTGGTCTGGAGGACAACTCGCGCGTCGAAGTACTCTCCGGCCTTTCCGATCAGGATCGCGTGGTCATCGGCAATCGCAGCGAATTTCGCAACGGACAAAAAATCCAACCGAAGGAAGTCAGTTCCTCAGCTGGCGGCCTTCCGGGAGGAAAATGATGTCGCGTTTTGCAATCAAATATCCCTTCCTCATCATTGTGATGTGCCTCGTGATTGCCATCGTGGGCATCGTGGCACTGGTGCGCATGCCCGTAGATTTATTCCCGCCCATCAACATCCCCGTCGTGGTCATTGCCACGTTTTATTCCGGCATGCCTCCGCAGCAGATCGAAACCAACATCACCAACCCTTTCGAACGCTGGTTCACCCTGGCCAGCGGCGTGGATCACATCGAATCGCGCTCCCTTCCCGGAGTGAGCTTGATCAAGATCTATTTTCAGCCTGGCACGAACGCCGACGCCGACCTCAGCTCTATTTCGAATCTGGCGATGGCTGATCTTCGCCGCCTCCCGCCGGGCACTTTGCCGCCGGTGGTGCTGAAGTTTGACGCCTCCAGCTTGCCCGTTTGCCTCATCACGCTGAAAGGCCAAGGCCTCAACGAAACCGAACTGCACGACCTGGGGCAGTACAACGTGCGAAACCAGATTGCCAATGTCCCCGGTGCTTCCGTCCCGCAGCCCTTTGGCGGGAAGTATCGCGAAATCATGGTTTATGTCGACCCGATGAAGCTGCAAGCCCATCAGTTGAGCCCTATGGACGTGGTGCGCGAAATCAATGAAAGCAACCTGATTCTCCCGACCGGCGACGTGAAGATCGGGCCGTTCGACTACAACCTTTATTCCAACAGCCAGGCTCCCAGCGCCGCGTCGATCAACGACATGCCGTTGAAATCGGTGGGCCAATCCGCCGTGCTGGTTGGCGACGTCGGCAAAGCCGTGGATGCCCAGGCCATTCAGACCAATATCGTGCGCGTGGATGGCCAGCCCTCGGTTTACTTGCCAATTCTGAAGCAAGGTGGCGACACGAACACGATCGCCGTAGTCCAGGGCATCAAGGACGCGCTTAAGCACCTGGTTGACATTCCGAAACAGCTCATAACCAAGGTCGTGTTCGACCAATCGATTTTCGTCAAGACGGCCATCTCCAACCTCCTCCGTGAGGGGGGCATCGGGCTGGTTCTTACCGGTTTGATGGTTCTTCTATTCCTTGGCAGCCTGCGCGCCACCGCCGCGGTCTTCTTGTCCATTCCCCTATCGGCGCTGGCTACCTTTCTGGCCCTGAGCGCTGGCGGAGGCTCGGTCAATACCATGGTGCTCGGCGGACTGGCGCTGGCGTTTTCGCGGCTGATCGATAACTCCGTGATCGTCCTGGAAAATATTTTTCGGCATCTTGAAATTGGCGAATCACCGGAAGTAGCCGCGGAGAAGGGGGGACAGGAAGTAGGTTTGGCGGTGCTGTCCGCAACGCTGACGACATCGATCGTCTTCTTTCCCGTCGTATTTCTTTACGGCGTGAGCCGATTTCTCTTTGTGGCCCTGGCGCTCGCGGTAGTCCTCTCTCTTTTCGCGTCTTACTTCGTGGCCATGACCGTAGTGCCGCTTTTCTGCGCGAAACTCATCAAACTCCGCCAGGCAGACAAAGAACTTGGCGACGACTTTACCTGGCGGTGGGGAAACGTCGGCAAGATCTTCAACAAATATTTCGGAAAGATGCTCGGCAAGTATGATCGCACGTTGGGCACTGCGCTGTTAAAACCCATCGCCACGCTGGCCGGACTCACGGGAGTTTCCCTGCTGTGTTTCGCGCTCTATCCATTTCTGGGCGTTTCCTTTTTTCCGCGCACCGATCCCGGCCAGTTCGTGATCAATCTGAAGGCTCCTTCGGGAACGCGCGTGGAGTTGACCGAAGGTTACGTGAACCAGGTCGAGCAGATCATTCGCTCGGTAGTGCCCAAAGACGAGCTGCAGATCATTGTCTCGAACATTGGCATCACCACGGACTTCTCCGCGATTTACACTCCGAACTCCGCTTCCCACACCGCCTTTGTGCAGGTGAGCCTCAAGGAAGGCCACAAGGTCGGTAGCTACGAATACATGCGGCGCGTGCGTGAACAATTGGCCCGGCAGTTGCCGCAACTCAGCACCTATTTTCAGTCCGGGGGCCTCGTGGATGCGGTAATCAATCTTGGAATGCCTGCCCCTATCGACATTCAGATCAGCGGCAACAATCTCGATAGGGTTTATGGCCTGGCCACAAAGATCGCTGAGCCCGTGCGCCGCCTGAAATCCGTCAACGACGTGCTCATTCCACAAGACATTGACTACCCGGCACTGGAGCTGGACGTGGACCGCGAGAAGGCCGGGCTCCTCGGGCTTTCGCAGAAGGAGATCGTCGACAACGTGATCACCGCTCTCACCTCCAACGGCATGATCGCACCCAATTACTGGATCGATCCGAAAAGCGGGAATCCCTACATGCTCGCCGTGCAGTATCCCGAGGATGAAATCAAGAGCATGATCGACCTCAAGCAGATTCCGCTGCGTGGCGTGAAAAGCACGCAGCCGACTTTCTTGGATACTGTTGTGAAGTTCAAGACGATTCCTTCCCCGACCGAAGTCGATCACTATCAGTTGTTCC
>DATDHE010000423.1:0-5052 GCA_036521695.1 Candidatus Acidiferrum sp.
TAGACCCATATGTACTCCCACCGCCTGCTATTGCGGCAGGAGTCATCAGCCCCTATGGGCGTTTGGCAGGGGACTCCATCCCTGGCGTCATATAGTGGCCCAGATTTATGCAATCAAGCAAATCGAAAACAACGCCCACCCGGATGCTCTAGAGCGCTTCCGATCGCGATTGATTGAGCCACGTGAATGACCTAAGTTGTCACATCGACTAGGCGATGGAGTCCGCCTCAACCGCCCTTGCTGGCTGATGACTCCTACGGATACGCGCTCGGCGGCAGAGCCGGGTGTTTACGTAGGACGAGGCGCAGGCGGATCTGTGATGGCGATCGACGCCGACGTAATTTCCGTATTCTCCGTAAACACCATGCCGTCGTGTGACAAGCGGCGCGCAGTCGCTCGATTGTTGAATCTCGCTTGCGAGGTTGCTTCATGATCGAGCGGATCGTCTACAACATTATACAAGTCGCCGTAGTGTTGGCATTCGCTCCGCTTGTGGAGGGCGTTACTAACCGGCTCAAAGAAATTCTTCAGTCGAAGCGCGGACCTAGCATCTTTCAACCTTATCGTGACATCTGGAAACTTCTGCATAAAGACGAAATCGTATCCGAGTATAGTTCGTGGATATTTCGGGCGGCGCCCTATGTCGCCTTCGCTGCGCCGGTGTTCGTTGCGCTACTCATCCCAGTTCTGACGCGCTATCCTTTGTTCTTCGCCTTCATGGGTGACATGCTCGGCGCCGGGTTTGTTCTTGCGCTTGGCGGTTTCTTCAGCACGTTGGCCGCGGTTGACACCGCGAACCCGTACGGTCCGATGGGTGCAAGCCGAACTCGCATGGTCGGGTTTCTCGCAGAACCGGTTTTCATAGTGGTGTTTCTTACAGTTTCCTTCGTCGCCGGCTCGACGATTCCATACATCGTGCAGACGCGTTGGGTTACGCCGATTGCGAACTTTTTCGAGCCAGCGCACGTCCTGCTGATGATCGCTTTTTTGATGCTGATCCTCGCCGAGGACGGCCGCATTCCAGTCGATAGTCCCTCAGGTCAGTTCGAACTGGCGATGATTGATCGCTCAAAATCACTGGAATATTCCGGGCGCAGCGCAGCTCTGATGAAATGGGCCGGCGCGATGAAATTCTTCGTCCTTATTTGTATTTTTATCAACGTGCTGGCAACGCCCTGGGGCTTGTCAAAAGGCATGGGCCTCGGCGAGGTAGTCCTCGCGATTCCGCTCGTGCTCCTTAAGGTTTTTTGTTTTGTGTTCGTGCTTGTGTACATCGAGTCTTCACTCGCCAAGCTGCGGCTTTTTCGAATTACGGAATTCCTTGGCGCTGCATTCGTGATTTCCGTACTGGCTATGATAACTCAATTGTCCGGTATCTGAGGGCCTCACAATGAGCGGCTCCCCCGTTCTATTCGCTCTGGATGCGCTGACCGGTGCTCTATTCCTGCTCACAGCACTTGGCATCGTTGCAACTCGCCAAGTGTTGGCTTCACTTCAACTGTTTATCTTGCAGTCGCTCCTACTAACGACCTCCGCAGTGTTACTCGGCATCGCCCAGCAATCGATTCATCTGTTCGCAGTCGCGGCTATCACAATTGCCACGAAAACACTCCTTATCCCATGGCTGCTGCGTCGGACTGTGCGCGAAGAGGTCTATGGAACGCGTGAAGTTGAGCGGGTACTCAACATTCCGAGTTCATTACTGATCGCTGCGGTGCTGATCGTTCTCGCCTATGTCGTCTCTAACCCGCTGCTCGCGGCCGTCGCCGCACCGTTCGTGCAGATCAATCTACCGCTTGGTATCGCTGCAATGTTCCTCGGAGCCTTCACAATTGCTGTAAGGCGCGAAGCGGTTCCACAGCTACTCGGACTGCTCGCGGTTGAAAATGGCGTGTTTTTTGCCGGCGTTGCCATCGTACCGAACCTTCCCGTCATCGCAGAACTCGCGGCGGCCGTGGATGTGCCGGTGATTACGCTCGTCGTTGGCATTTTGACTCGCCGGATTCATACGCGGCTCGGCACCACCGCCGTGGGCCAGTTGGCATCGCTGCGGGAGGAATAAGAACAATGGAGCTCGCCAGCATCCTGCTCATCCCTTTCCTGGCCAGTGCCTTTTCGCTGCTTCCGATCGGTCGGCGTTTTGCAGCGCCCGTAACGATCATTGCGTCAGCGCTCGTTCTCGGCCTTGCTGTGGCCGTTGCGGCGGAGGCCGCTAGGACCGGGCAGGTCGCGGCTTCAGGCGAATGGCTGACCTGTGACGGGCTTGGCGCTTTGATTTTGCTCCTTGTCGCGTTTGTTGGTTTTACCGCCGCCGTATTCTCGTGGGGCTATATCGCGCAGAGCGTCAAGCGCGGGCGCCGAAAAAGCATTCGCCTCTATTACGGTCTCTACAATTTGTTCGTTCTTTCTATGCTCGCGGTCCCGCTGCTGGCAAACGTCGCGCTGATGTGGATCGCGGTGGAGCTTACGACTTTGCTGTCCGCTTTCCTCGTCGGGTTCGACGACACATCTGAAGCGCTCGAAGCAGCTTGGAAGTACGTCATTTTGACCACATTGGGGGCGGTCCTGGCGTTGTTGGGTTTTCTCATCCTCTATTGGGGATCCCGCATCGCCGGCCTTGAGCCTTTCACTTGGGTTGGCCTCGTAGAGGCTGCACCACGCATGCCGCCGGCGCTACTCTGGCCTGCCTTCCTTTTCATTTTGGTTGGCTTTGGTACCAAAGTCGGCCTGGTACCGATGCACACATGGCTGCCGGATGCGCATAGCCAAGCACCGGCTTCGATTTGTGCGCTCCTTTCGGGCGTCGAAACAACGACTGTTCTCTATGTCATCCTGCGGCTGTTTCCGGTGGTCGGCGTGGCACCGGGACTAGATGCGCGGCCATGGTTCATCGGGTTTGGGCTGTTGTCGGTCGCGGTCGCGACGCTGCTGTTTATTCATGTTCGCGACTTCAAGCGGATGTTCGCATTCTCTACGGTCGAGCAAATGGGAATAATTCTGGTGGCTGCGGGGCTTGGCGGCACGGAGGCCCACCTGGGCGCTGCTCTCCAGATCACGGGCCACGCGATTGCGAAGTCCTTTTGCTTCTTCACTGCGGGGGTAATCGTCCTCGGCTTGGGCACCCAAGAGATTGCATCCGTCCGCGGCCTCGTGCGGTCTTCGCCTCTTGCCGCTATCGCGCTTCTTGTGGGCGGCTTCGCCATCGCTGGAGCGCCGCCCTTTGCGGTGTTCGTGAGCGAGTTTGTGATTTTCAAGGCGGGACTCGCCAGCGGTCAATATCTCGTGGTTGCAGCATTGGGGGTCTTGGTCGTCATCGCGTTCTGCGCGGTTATGCTGCACATCAACCGAATGGTATTCGGTGTTGCAGAACAAGAAAAACGCGCAGCAATCGTCCCAATGTCGTGCAAGGCGACACTAGCACTTGCCGCAATTCCGTTAGTCATCATTGGCATTTACATTCCAACGCCGCTTTTCAATTTGCTCAGGGCGGCGGCCGGCGCGATGGGGGGATGAGCATACGCCATGGCTACCCTCGATCGCATTGATCGCGAATCAGTCAGCTCCGCACGCTTGCTGGAAATTTGTCGAAACCGATGGCCGGGGGCCGTCGTCGCCACACTTGACGAAACGCGCGGTATTTGCCGGATCGAATGCGGAACCGAACGCCTGCGCGAGATGTGTGAGTGGCTCACGCGCGATCTTGAGTTCAGCTTCGCGACACTCATCGTGGAGCAGGTGCCGCAGGGAGATTGGTTGCTGCTTTATGCTTTCTATAAGGACGCCAGGTCGCCGTGGGCTCATGTCGAGCTTAGGCTAAATCCCGCGGGTTCCATCGTTCCATCAGTTGTCGATCTTCCTCATGGTCCCGCTTTCGATTGGCACGAGCGCGAAGTGGAGGATTTGTTCGGACTACATTTCGAAGGTCATCCGCGACTTGGTGAATTCATCCTGCACGAGGACTGGCCCGAAGGCATTAACCCGATGCGCCAGGGTTTCGACGCAAGGAGGCAGTTTGAGCATAGAGCCGTGGAGCCGAAATGGGAACCACCGACGATCGTGACAGCCCCCGGTGCCTTTGCGATGCCGATCGGGCCAGTGTTTTCTGATTTTGCCGAATCTGCTCACTTTCTGCTGGAAAGCGTAGGCGAAGATGTCATTCGCACGATCCCGCGGTTTTTTTACAAATATCGCGGCGTCGAAAAGATCGCGGAAGGACAGCCGGTCGATCGAGTCTTGCTTCTTGCGGAACGCTTTGCAGGCACAGCCGCCTTTGCTCATGGTCTGGCATTCTGCCAGGCGGCGGAAGCAATTGCCGGCGCCACAGCCCCACCGCGCGCATTGGCATTGCGCACGGTGCTTGCTGAATTAGAACGCTTACGCAGTCACGCTGCCGCGATCACCGCCATCTGCAACTCGACGGCCCTAGCGGTCGCCACCAGTCAGGCCGCGCTGATCGAGGAAAGGCTGCTGCGTCTAAGCTGCGAAGTGACCGGCCACCGTTATTTGTTTGGTTCGGTCGTGCCAGGAGGCGTCACTTGCGATCTCACAGCGACAGAGTGCCATAATCTAGCTGCACAAGTAGGGGAATTCGTAGAGCGTCTGAACAGCCTTCTTCAGATGCTACGTTACTCCTCGAGTTTCCTCGATCGCCTCGAGGAGGTGGGCATTGTCACCGAGAAAAAGGCGCGCTCCTACGGCCTGGTCGGACCGATTGCGCGTGCTTCTGGCGTTGCTGGCGACATTCGCAAGTTATTTCCTTATGCAGCATACGGTTCCGTCGACTTCTCCGTTCCGGTAGAGCGGGAGGGTGATGGTTATGCCCGCTTAAGAATTCTCTTTGCCGAGGCAAAACAATCCGCAGCCATTATTGGCAAAATTTCATCGGCGCTCCCTCCAGGCCCGACGCGCATGGATAAGTTTCAGCTGCGCGCCGGCTCTGCGCTCGCTGCTGTAGAAGCACCGCTTGGTGCGGCATTTCATTGGCTGCGGCTTGATGAATGCGGAACCGTCATACGCTACCGCGTGACCCCGCCGTCGTTCACGAATTGGCAC
>DATDHE010000424.1:0-7193 GCA_036521695.1 Candidatus Acidiferrum sp.
GGTCTCGACGAAAATGCCAAATTGCATGACCGCGCCGCTTTCATCAATAGCCTCATCGATGCGCGCAGCTTCAACTGGACCCTGATGTTTATGGACCTCGAGAAAGTGCTCCCCCCTGGCGTGCGCGTCATCAGCATCGAGCCAAAGCAGGAAAAGGGACGCATCGAAGTGAAATTCATAATCGGCGCTATCAGCGATGACGCCACGCTCAAGTTCCTGAAAGCTCTGGAAGATTCAAAAACGTTTACACACATCGAATTGATCACGAGGACGCATCCCACATCAGAGGCGAGTGGAGACCAAATCGTCGTCGAGCTGACTGCGGAGTACTTGAGGAGCTAATGGATCGCGACTTCACATTACAAAAGCGCGCCATCCTGATGGTGGTCGGATTGCTGCTGGCCGCGGACATCGGGCTGGCCATCTATAGCTGGGAATTGTCCCGCTCGCCGCACACCCCGCAAACGGTATTCGATGAGCAAGCTATCAAGCTCGGTGTCCTGAATAACGACATCAAGTCCGCGCAATTCATCAAAGACCATATGCCCGCTACGCGCAAGGACTGCGAGAAGTTCGAGCAATCTCTTGCCGGAGAGAGCACGAGCTCTTCTTCTATCACTGCCGAACTCGTTGAAGTCGCAAAGAAGTCTGGATTGCAGGTGGTCACTCTGACCTTCAGACAGAAGGAAATCCCCGACCGCGGCATGGCCGAAGTGACCGTTGAGGCCACCGTGAGCGGCAACTATGGCAGCGTCGTGCGATTCCTGAATGGTTTACAGCGCTCGCAGAGATTCTACGTGGTTGATGGCTTGCAACTCGCTACGGATGCGCAAGCGCAAGCCGCCAATGGGCCCATTCGCGTCGGGCTTCACGTGCGAACTTATTTTCGGGAAGGCGCATGAAGCAGAAGCAGCAAGTTATCGTGCTTGTCGTGCTGGTGGTCGTGGCCGCGCTTATTTGGAGCTTCGAGTGGCGCACGAAAACGCCCTCCATGCAGACGGCAACCATCATTCAGTACCCCAAAGTCTTAGCTGTAGAGAATCCACAAATTCGCTGGAGCGAACTCGAGCGCGCTCAGAAAACCGAGTACCGGAGCAACGGCCGCAACCCTTTCAGTATGATCGCGGCTCCCACGCCTCAAGAGATCCAAGCTAAAGCGAATGATGACAAATTGAAAAAGCTGCCCCCGCCTCCTCCGCCGCCACCGCCTCCGCCCACGAGGGCGTTCCTGCCGCCGAATCTCAAGTATTTTGGCTACGGCACCGTCCCGAACGGAACACCACGCCGCGCCTTCTTCACCGACGGTGAGGAGGTGTACGTCGTAACCGAAGGCGACACCTTGCTGGGCCGCTATCGCATCCTGAGGGTTGGCAATAGCAATCTCGAGTTTCAGGAGATTTCCAGCGGGCTTCCCGGCACCGCGCCACTAGAAGAGCAAGCCGCGCCGCCGTCCGCATAAGAGCCATCTGTATGAAAAACAGATTCCAACTGACGAAAGCTCGGCGCAAGCAAGGCGGCTATGCCTTGTTATTGGTGGTGTTTCTTACCGCGCTGGTGCTCGTCGGCACCATGACGATTGGTTTGCGCATCCTTACCGAAGGCCGGCGTGAAAAAGAACAGGAAATGATCTGGCGCGGCAAGCAATACACCCGCGGCATCAAACTTTACTACCGTAAGCTCGGCCGCTTCCCGAACTCTATGGACGATCTGGTCAAACCTAAAATCGGTAACCTCCGCTTCATGCGCCAAGCTTACAAGGACCCGATGAACAAGGAAGATGGGGCATGGCGGCTGATTTATGTCGGCCCTGCGGGTCAACTCATCGGCAGCCTCAACCCGGCGGTGAACAGCGTCCAGATGCCCGCGTCCGCCGGGCAGCCCGGCGCCCCGGGCAACGCCTCGTCAACGATCGGTGGTATCGCAGGCCAGTCCGGCGCTTCCGGAGGCTTTGCGCCGGGAAGTACCGCGCCGAGCACCCCGGCGAACGGCCAGGTATCGCCTGGATCCGCTCCGGGCACAGGTGCACAGGGAACAGATACCGGCGCCGGGACTGATTCTCAAGCAGTTCCAACGGGCGACACGCCCACGATCGTTGGAGGCAGCATCATTGGCGTCGGCAGCAAGGTCAATCAACGTTCCGTAATGGTTTTTGAAAAGGCGCATAACTATCGCCTGTTCGAGTTCATCTGGGATCCTTCAAAAGACTTGGGCACCGTGAGCTCGCCGGGAGCGCCAATCGGAACCCCTGCCGGCGCGCCCGGCCAAAATCCGACGGCCCCGCAACCCAACAACCCGCTGAACCCGCCGCCGGGTCCTCCAACGTCGACGCCAAACCCCAATCCATCGCAGCAATAGTCCCAACGGACGTCTCGAAGGACGGCCTGATTGCTGGAGTCGGACTCGGTCTTAACTTTCTAAACTTCCGCACGCGATTTCAATTCGGAAGGCTGAGCTGCGAAGCGACCCTCGGGCTGTTCGAATGCAGAGCCGAAGGAGCGGCGGCCTTCTTTTTAGCCGGGGGTGCTGGCGCAGTCTCAAGCGTGAGACCTGCTTTGCTCCGTTCGTAGGCGCGCTTCACCCGTCGTATATAAGAAGCCGTTTCAGGGTACGGAGGCACACGTCCAAACTGCAAAACCCTCTCCGGTCCCGCATTGTAAGCCGCCAGTGCAAGCACCAGGTCGTTGTTGTAGCGCTGGAGCAAATCGCGCAGATAGTGCGTGCCCGCGTCTATGTTTTCTTGCGGATCGAAAACATTTTGCACACCGAAGCGCGTCGCCGTTTGCGGCAAGAGCTGCATCAACCCGCGCGCATTCTTCTTTGAGACAGCTCGTGGATCGAAGTTCGATTCCGCGGCGATCACGCTCGTGATGAGGTCCGCGTCCACGCTGTAGTGGGTGGCGGCGGCTCTTACAATTTCATGAAACGGGGCCGTCGCAGCGAGCGGAGCAGGAAGGGGAGCAAAGGAGTCTTCCGGCTCGATAGAAACCACTTCCTCTAAAGGAACTTCCACCACGCCGCCCGAGATTTGCAAGCGGTACTTGTCCCCCAGCAGCTGATAACTCGTCACATGAAACCGCTGGCCGTTTCGCAGAGCGACATATTCAGCGCGTACCGACGACGCGGCAGCGAAGAGCAACGCCGAGAGCAGCACAAATCGCATCAGACGCATGGCGCGGCCTCGCGCAACGCAAAGTGTTCGATGGCCGCGGCTACGCCGCCATCGTCATTGCTCGCGGTTTCGTGCCATCCAAATCCCTTCAATTCCGCCACGCCGTTTCCCATCACCACAGGGATTCCCGCAAACGCAAGCATTTCCAGGTCGTTGCGGTTATCGCCGATGGCCAGAACGTCTTCACGCGCCACGCCCCGCAGCGCCGCCCATTCCGCCAGCGACGCGCCTTTTGAACACACCGGATTGATGACATCAATCATCGAAAAATCTTTGCTTTCGTAAACGGTCACCGCTAGCGCGAATTCCGCTCGAAACGCAGCCCCTCGCAGCACAACTTCCGCTTCTCGCATTCGCCGAAGATCTCCGCTCAGCATCACCTGGATCGGTTCTTCCGTCAGGCAGCTCTCCAGTGGGTTGGCCAATCCCAGAAATTCGCGATTGCGAGTGTAGTACGCAGTGCGAATCGGGTCATCCATGTTGATGGATTCGAGCACGATTTGATTTTCACGTCTGCGGTCAAAAACTACCCCCGCGCAATCCCGCCACGGCCGAGTCAATTCCAAAACGCGCCCGGCAGTCTCCCGGGCCAGCAGATGCCGGACGTGGGTCTCGCCGTCGTGCGTGCGAATGACCGCTCCGTTGCTGACAATCATAGTGAGCGGCGCCCCGATCTGGCGCGCAATAGGAAGCGCGAAATCGTAGCGGCGGCCAGTCACGAGAGCCACTTCGATCCCGCGACGCGTAGCTGCCGCAATGGCCGCGCGATTGGCTTCGGGAAGCTGCCAGCGGCTGTCCAGAAGCGTACCATCAATATCCACAGCAATCAGCCGAACACCCATAGAGCTATTATACCGTCAAAATGGGATGCCTCCCTCAACTCAGACGATGGCCTGCGGCAAAAGAATGGCCAAAAAGGCCTGTGTTAGACTTTCTCCTATGGCGAACCAGACCAATGTTTTGGAACTAGAATGCTCAGCGTGCGGGACGAATTATGACTCCTCGATCGAGCAGCACCTTTGCACCTGTGGGAAGCCGCTCTATGCCAAGTATGACCTGAAACGTGCCGCGAGATCGCTCACGCTTGAAAACCTGAAGTCACGACCGCCAACCCTCTGGCGCTATGTGGAAGTGCTGCCAGACGACCCTCCGGTGACACTCGGGGAGGGTATGACGGCACTTATCCCTGCCGTGCGCCTGGGAGCTTCCCTCGGTGTATTTAACCTGTTGGTTAAGGACGAGGGCCTAAACCCGACCGGCTCCTTTAAGGCGCGTGGCATGACCGCGGCGGTTACCCGTGCCAAGAAATTGAACGCAAAATCCCTAGCTGCGCCAACGGCAGGCAACGCCGGTGGTGCTTTGGCGGCATACGCTGCAGCCGCCGGTCTCCCAGCCGTCATTGTAATGCCCGCCGATACGCCCTCTGCGAATATTATGGAATGTCAGGCTTTTGGGGCTAAGGTTATCAAACTCAATGGGTTAATTTCTGATTGCGGCAAATACGTCGCGGAACACAAAGACCGCGAAGGCTGGTACGACGTGTCGACGCTGAAGGAGCCTTACCGTGTCGAAGGCAAGAAGACCATGGGTTATGAGCTATGGGAACAGCTTGGCGGCAAGCTGCCGGACGTAATTCTTTATCCCACCGGTGGAGGCGTAGGCCTCATTGGCATGTGCAAGGCGTTTGACGAGATGCAAGAGATGGGCTGGATCGAATCCGAACGGCCTCGCATGGTTGCGGTCCAAGCGGAGGGCTGTGCGCCGATTGTTAAGGCGTGGGACGCACAACGCGTTTCGTCCGAATTCTTCCAGAATGCAGCGACTCTAGCTTCAGGACTTCGCGTGCCCGGACCGCTCGGCGACTTCCTTATTCTGCGCATGCTTAAGCAGACTCACGGGACGGCGTTGACGGTGACGGACGAAGAGATGTTGCAAGCGGGGAAGGAGCTGGCGTCGCTGGAAGGGATTTTCGCAGCACCGGAAGGCGCAGCAACGGTGAGCGCGACTCGCAAGCTCGTTGCTTCTGGCTGGATCAAGCCTCAGGAAACCGTTGTGCTCTTCAACACCGGAACCGGCTACAAGTATTCGGAAGCGTGGCAACGCGCCTTGCAGGTGTAAATCTCATGAAGACGCACAGGCTTTATTACGACGATGCGTTCAAGAAAGAATTCACCGCGCGGGTCGTGCACTGTGAACTTCTTCCGCCTGACGTGAACTCTGGAATTACTGCGCAAGTCTTAGGTTTGGTTCTGGATCGCAGCGCTTTTTATCCAACTTCCGGTGGCCAACCGCACGATCTAGGCAGAATTGAGGACGCGAACGTTCTGGACGTCCGCGACGACGGCGACGAGATTATTCACATTGTCGACCGGCGGCCCGGCAGCCCGGATGTCCTCGGTTGTGTCAACTGGCCGCGCCGCTTCGATCATATGCAGCAACACTCGGGACAACACTTGCTTTCGGCGATGTTTCAAGAGCGCTATGGACGGCCAACGGTTTCTTTCCATCTCGGGGGTGATTTGTGCACCATCGATCTTCGGGGGCCCGAACCGTCTGATGAAATCCTTGAAGGGGCGGAACGCGCAGCCAACAAGATCATTTTCGAAGACCGGTCTGTGACGATTCGCTACGGCACTGCTGAAGACCTGGCGGAACTCGGCGTGCGCAAGGAGGTCGACCGCGCCGGAATATTGCGAGCGATAGAGATCGAGGGGGCTGACCTGCAGCCTTGTGGCGGAACGCACGTCAAAAGCACCGGCCAGATTGGAACGCTTTTGGTGCGGCGCTGCACCAAGATGCGGCAGGATTGGCGCGTGGAATTCGTTTGCGGCGCGCGAGCTGAACGCATCGCGCGGCGGGATTTTCTGCGCCTTCGTTCGACGGCGGAAAAGCTCAGTTGCGCGCCGGAGGAAGTGGTTGCGGCTGCGGAGCGGGCCCTTTCTGAGCGAGAGGCGAATTTCAAAAGAACGCGTAGTCTTCTCCAGCGTCTTGCGGAGATCGAGGCGGTGCAAGCGGTGCGTGAAGCAGCGCCGAGTTCCGATGGCGTGCGCGTCGTGCAGCGGGTTTTCGAAGACGTGGAACCCGAATTCCTGGGTTACTTTGCGACGCACGTTGCGAAAACGGAAAAGGCGATCGCTCTGCTGGCACGGCTCGGCTGTGGCCACATGTTTTTCGCGCAGCATGCCGCTGCCGCCAAAGATATGAACGCTCTGTTGAAACAGGTCTTAGAAAAAGTCGGAGGCAAAGGCGGCGGCACGCGTGATTTTGCCCGCGGGAAGCTGGATGTAGACACGCAAGGTGAGAAAGCTCTGGCACTCGCAAAAGAACTGTTGTCGGGCAAGCAAGCTGCCGTGTAGCAAGACCGAACAAACAGCTAGAAGAGCCGGATGCGAACGCGGTCTGGGATGTGCTGCAGATCAATCAGTGTTAGAAAATCGATGGTCTTGAATTCGCGATCAATCGCGGGCGGACCGCTGGGCGCGCCGAGACCTCCAGGTACGCGAGGAACAGACGGGGAATAGCGGGGGCGGGCGCTGTTTTCTGGCCCGCACGGCATGCAAACTCAGGTCTCGGTTTCGTGCGCAGCGCCGGCTCGATTAGATATCTTTCTCGCAACCCTTCGTACAGAGCCGTTCCTTCGCTTTCGTCCTGCGAGGGCAGCGAGCTGCTGCCCAGCAGGTAGCGGGCGTCGCAACTCGAAGCGTATCTAGCAATTCCTTTCCATAACAGGTGCAAAACAGCGGTGTTTCTGTACTCCGTGTGCACGCACGATGCCGGCGCGAAACTGGTTTGTAAAAGCGAGCGGATTGTCGCAGCCGTGCTCCAGAACCGCTGTGGTTGGCATGCTTGAAGTGTCGAGCAAGGCAAATTACGGGGATGTTTCAATCGTGTGATTTGCGCGTTTCACGGCGTAACTCATGCGATACAAGCAATGGAGCGTTTCCACAGCCAAGTCTCGAGAACGGCGGGCAGGTCGACTCGGATATTTGATCTCGCTATCGCAGCGCCTGACTACATTCACTCC
>DATDHE010000425.1:0-4317 GCA_036521695.1 Candidatus Acidiferrum sp.
GTTATCTTGGGGACGAAAAACTCTTATCTCTCGTGTACAGCGCTGCAGACCTTTTCGTCCTTCCTGCACTTCAGGACAATCTGCCAAACAGCGCGCTAGAGGCGTTAGCCTGCGGTGTGCCGGTAGTTGCCTTCAATGCAGGCGGCATCCCTGAAATTGTGCGCGATGGAATAGAAGGGCGTCTGGTTCCACGCGGGGATGTAGCCGGATTGCGTCTGGCCATTTGCGACATGCTGAATCGGTCCGACACATTGAGACAGATGAGCGCTAACGCAAGGCACCGAGCTACGCAGGAATTTGCTTTGGAGCTTCAGGCCCGTCGTTACTTGCAGCTTTATGAGAGAATCATCAGGGTCGGCTCGTCCAGGGCCGCTTCACGATGAGCCTTAAGGACGCAACAACGGAGTACTCGCTATATCCCCTGCCCGGACGCTGACCAATGATCACATTTTTCACTACCTGCAAGCCGTTTCGCGGGCACGACGGGATTATTCAGCGGAACGCGCTAAAGAGCTGGAAGCTGCTACAACCAGACACGGAGGTGATCGTTTTTGGTGACGAGGCCGGTGCGGCGGAACTGTGTTCGGAATTCAATCTTATCCACGAACCGAATGTTGAGCGTTTCGAATCAAAGATGCCGTTCGTCAAATGTATGTTTGCGAAAGCCCAGCAAATCTCGCGGCATCCGTACCTGTGCTACACGAACTCCGATATCATTCTAATGAAGGATTTTGTTGTTGCGTTTGAGAAGGCCGCTGCTTGGCGGCAACGTTTCCTGATGGTGGCCCGCCGTTGGGACGTCGATATCACTCAACCCATCGATTTTGCCAGTGAGAATTGGGAAGGTGACCTTCGCCGACTCGCTTTGAAGTCGGGTGAACATCAAGTTCCCGAATACGTGGATTTCTTTCTCTTTTCTAAGGGTTTGTATGAGGAGATCCCGCCCCTCGTTGTGGGCTACGCCTACTGGGATCATTGGATGGTCTGGAGGGCGCTTTCAAAGAGGACTCCCGTTCTTGATGCCTCACCAGCCATCTTGCCTGTGCATCAAAATCATTCCTACATTACAACTCCCGAGCGCAGTAAAGGAAGCCATACCGATCGTTTGTCTATTAGAAATCGCGAACTTAGCGGGAACGGCAAACATCTCCGGTCGATTCTTGACTCCACACATGGCATGAACTCAATCGGACGAATTCGCAGAACGCCGTTCCGCCGTCAGCTAGAGAGTGAAGCCTTTCTGAAATTGCGTCAATCTTTTGCCGATAGGACCTATTGGCTCAGGAACCTCATGGGCCTTCGTCGACAAAGCTCAAAAAAGACATGCGAGGACCGACCGTTCTCGCCACACTAGCAAGATAACTTATCTTCCGGAAGAAGCTGGCGTCAGTTTATGTTAGGTGTACTTGACGCTAGCTTTTCCCATTTTTTTGGAATAGGTGGTTGGGATTGGTGGCCGAGAGTGTATAGCGACCTGACGATATTATTTCCGGCATCAAATCCCTGACGCCGAAGGTCGCAGCGGTTGAATCATCGAAGAAGATGAATCCGTCTTCTTCGAGGAACGCATCGCAGTTCAGAAAATCGCGCTTCGCGAACTCGTAGGTGTGATTTCCGTCGATGTAGGCGAAGCTGATGGGGCCACCAAGCGTGAGCGTCCGCCCTAACACGTCCTGGACAGCGCCTTGCTTTTTCCAAGCGTCGAAGAACTCATCGGAGGTCATCTCGAGAGTGTAAGGCAAGTCTTCGGCACTGAACATCTGAATATTCCGCAAGTAGGATTCACGGACAAATTGGCGATACTCGGAGTGGGAGATTTTTGAATTGCCCAAGAAATCGGTTCCTGGCGGCTTTTCAAAATCCCACTTATCGCAGCTGATTAAACGGTTACTCCTGCCGTGTTTGCGCTTGAGGTAGGTTAGAAGATTTGTCGACAGTCCACAAAACGAGCCAATTTCCAGAATTGGCGCGTCGCTCGGAAGCCGGCTCACCGCAAATTCCATGGAGTAAGGATTACCGGGGTTCAGCATCCCGGCGTTAGCGAAACCAAGCCAGACCAGGTATTCGTCTTTGCTCTCAATCACCGAAGGGCCGGGTGGCTCGAATAGAAACGTAGCTTTGCGAAGTGCCCGCGCAAGAAAAGGTCGCACTCGACTCATCACTTGTACTTTACACCTATCGTGCTTCCCGTTGCGTGCCTACTCTTACCACTGCACGCCGGGATACATGCTGCCGATACGCATGGCCCGGTATGAGTATTGCCCAGTAATACTCATTTGCCAGACGGTCTGCGGCGGCGTGGATTGCGTAACCTCATAGACCGCGGAGCTATTCGTGCTCACTGTAACGCCACATTCGTCGTACTCGACGTTTCCGTTTTTGAGGACTTCGGCGTTGCCGCCAAAGAAGGAGTAGTCCGCGGTGGTGGGGTGAAACGCCAGGGTCGCGGTCCCGGCAGCTTCGTCGAGGTTAAAGAGCGGGGCGGTGCTATAGCACGCGGGCTGGCCAGTCACGCCGCACGTTCCGCCCACGACATCAACGACGCCACGGTCATCGCCGTTGTCGAACAGAACCAGGGAGAATTGGCCGCTGGTATTCGTAGTGACGAAGGACGGTCCGTGCTGGGCGAAGAACCAATCGGTGTTGTTGGAGTCGGGAGTTCCGTCGGCATTTAATAACGTGAAGTCGCCCTGGTAGCCGAGGTGCCATACTATGCTGCCGGCACCTGTTCCGTTGTCATAGTCGATCTTGATCAGCCAATTCTGGTGACGCATGGAGATGATGAGGTCGCCGTCACTCGAGGAATAAATGACCGCATTGGTATGTGTCCAGTCCGGGTAACTATAGGGACGCCGGTTGGTGTCCAAATGGTTGAACTCATTCCAGGCCCAGACGGGCTGGGGAGTGTGATTGGGATTGTTGCCGCCGACGTTCTCCATGTCGCCCAAATCGATGATGACGTCGCCGGTCGGAGTCGTACCATCAGCAAGGGTCTCAGTTGTACTGGCGATGACGATGACGTGGCCGTTGGGAAGGACAGCGATGTCGTGATGTGCGCCTATCACTGTTACATTGCACTCCGAACAGGTCGCGGCAGCGAGAGCCGTGTTGAGCTGTGCCGACGTCATCTGCCAAATAAGGTTTCCTCCCAGGTCCACCTCTTGAATGACGCCGTTGGTGCCGTCAGGCTGGCCGCTGAAAACGATCAGGAAATGACCATTGGGAAGCAGCTTGACCGGATTTGGCCCCGGTGATCCGGGCAGCGCGGGCTGATAAGCCCAGAGAACGTTGCCGGCCAAGTCTGTGACCACTGATTCAGGTAACTTATTGTCGGGAGTGATGATGACCATGTCGATTAGCTCGACGCCGCTCTGCGGGGTCATGCCGGCAGTTGTCGTGGTCGTTATCATCGGCACAAGCGCTGCATTTACGACGCCCGTCGTAAACGTCTGGTCCGCATCCATGAACTGCGTGCCGTCCGCAAACTCCACGACTCCGCGCATGTGATACGGCGTGCTCTGTATCATGCCCGCCACGTAGAGGCTGACGGGGCCACCAAGGTTCTGTGCCGTCGGCTGAGTCCACGTGGTGAGCCCATAGGTCGTGTCGAGGCCAAACTGGACACTGACGTTTGCCCGCGATGGCGGAGTGACCGCGTACTGGGCAACCTGCACATTGTTGGTGTTCGTGAACGCGCCGGGAGCGACGGCGTTGACGGTGGCGGAGGCGGATTTGGTGGGGTCGGTCTTGCTGGTGGCGGTGACGATGGCGTAGAAGCTGGAGGCGCCGCCGGGACCGGTGTAGTTGCCGCCGGAGCTAATCATTCCGGGCGAGGCGATGACCGCGGGGCTGCCCAAGAATGGTGCGCCAACGACCGAAAAGGTGACGCCGTTGGGGTCGCCGGTGGCGTTGAATTGGAGACTCTGGCTGACGCCCATGGCGGAGGCGGGCGGAGTGAGAGTAATGGCGATGGGATTGGCGGTGCCGGTTACGTTGATGACTTGCGGAGAATTGGGCGCGTTGTCCGCGATGGTGATGGTTTCGGCGCGTTGGCCCGAAGCGGTGGGGACGAAGGTGATGGTGATGGTACACGTGCCCATTGCGGCGACGGAGCCGCTGCAGGCATTCGTGGTGGTGAAATCACCCACATTGGTTCCGCCAGTGACCACGGATGAGATGTTCAGGGTGGCACTACCGGAGTTGGTAACGGTGACCATAATCGGTGTACTGGTCGCGCCCTGTGAAATGGTGGGGAAGTTGACGGGGTTCTGCGAAATTGTCACGGCAGGCTCGGGCGGCGGTGTCGGTGTCGATGTT
>DATDHE010000426.1:0-38806 GCA_036521695.1 Candidatus Acidiferrum sp.
CGCCCCGGGGCGCTAAAATAAACGCCATCCAAACGACTCCCCCGGCCCTTGCCGGCGTCAACTACGTTCAATATAACGGGAGCAGCGGCTACGTGATTAGCTTTCCGACGGACACCAATGGAAACCCTCTCGCCACCACCAATGTGATCAACTCCGGAACGTACGAGGGAATGACTGCACTCCAGACCCTGTATACGCTGAGCGTAACGGCGCGCACCACGTCTGGCTCCGAGGTGAAGCTGCAGCGCACCACGCAAACTGTCGGTATCCCCATGTTCCAATTCGGCATCTTCTCGAGCACCGACCTCAGCTTCTTTCCCGGTCCGAACTTTAATTTCGGCGGCCGCACACAAACCAACGGGAACCTCTTCCTCGCTTCGGGCAGCTCGTTGACGCTTTCGCAGCCGGTCACAGCCTATCTAAACGTAATCCGCACCAACCTTTCGAACGGCTTTCCCACGACCACGGGTTCGTATGCTGGCTCTGTTAACATCTTCAACGGCAGCGGGACGCGGCCCCTGGCCTACACGGAAGGCAGCTTGGTTGGGACCCTAGGCTCGGCTACAAATCCCAATTGGTCGAACATTTCCCTCGGCAGCGCCAATTACGCAGGCAACCTGCGGGATGGCGCCACCGGCGCGCAAACCCTGAATCTCGCCATCGTCACCCTCGGCGCTGGCTCCACTCAGCCTACGGACATTATTCGCCGTCCCTATGTTGGCGAATCCGGTACGATCACCGCCGAGCGCTATTTCGCCCAGGCCAGCTTTAGGGTTCTTCTTTCAGACAATACGAACGATATTACGAACCTTCCTTGCATCGACACCACCGTTGCCCCTGTCGATTTGTCCCAACTCGCGCAGCCTGCCGCGGGTTGGACCGCGTATGGCGGCTTCCCCGCTGCCCTCTACACAAGAATGACCGCGAACAACACTGCAGGCTTTAGCACCCTGCCGGTACCGCTGGCAGCTTCCGCCGCGGTTTTAAACGCTACGGCCTATAACACCGCGGACGGATATTGGGTGCCGGGACCCACCACCGCCCACCCAACCTATGGCACGCCCACGATCAAAGGATTCATAAAGATCGAGATTCAGACCAACTATTCGGGCACACCCTGCGGCACTTGGAAGGACGTAACCTTGGAAGTTCTTGGCTACGGCTATGCGGGACGCAATCTGTATCCGCAGGCGACATTGACCGGCTTGCAGTTTGGTGCCAACGAACCGCTCATGACCCTCCCCACGAGCGGGCAGATCCCTGCGTCTACTTGTCCGGACGTGCACCCGAACGCCATCATTCGTCTGGAGCGCGTGCGCGACAATCCATCCAACTGGGCGACGTCAACGGGTGGAAATCCGTACCTTAGCTGCGGAATAACTTTGTCGTCCGGCACGACCGGCAAGGTAACTATCGCACCGACTCTCCCCGGCGACTACTGGCCCAATGTTTTGTTCGATACGCGTGAAGGCGAACTTCGTGACGCTGAAATTGCTGGGACCATTGGCACCACCAAGTATTACAATATGGTTCCCCTAAACGGTGCCATGAGCTACATCGAACTCGACGCCGTCAACTTGACCAAGTACCTCACCGGCGCCCTTCCTGGCTCCGGCGCACAGGCCTTCGATACAGTCAATTCTCCCTTCGACTACGCCGTTTACATTTCTGACCGCCGCGGCAACTACACCGCCACCACCAGCTTTCCGGGGGGTTGGCCTCCAACGTCCTTTAGCGGCAACGAAACCGGAGAGTATGGCTTCGAGGACTTCGTCAACCCGGCCAACCAATATGGTTGCCCGAACAATACACTCGATTCGGGTGAGGACCTCGACGGGCTGGGAACCACTCCCTTTTTCACTTACGGACAGGACGTCACACATGCCAGCGCGGCCTACACACCAGGTCTGAATGGTGGCAATGGCTACTACGGCGCAGGTTCACCAGCCGCCGTCGCTACCGCCCTTGTCGGCACCACCACCGCCAACGCTCTCGCAGCACACCCCAATTGCACCGTGGCTGCCCCGACAACCATCTGGCCGTTCGACTACGTCATCCACGCAAACGAAGCGCGCGAGAATCCGAACTTCTTCTTCCGCCGCGCCGTGAAGATCTTTGACGGCGCTAACATAGCCAATTTCCTCAACACCTGCCCGAGCGGCGTGATTTGCGGCCTGACGATTGCCACCGAAAACCCTGCCTATATCCATGGCGACTTCAATTGCATCAGCACTTGCAGCGGCAATACCTGGAGCACAGTACACGCGGCCACCTCTGTCGCTGCAGATTCCGTCACCCTGCTCTCCAACAATTGGAATGACGTCAATTCCTTTATCACCCCATATGACTATCCATCTGGCAGCAACACCGTGCCGCGAAATGCCATCACCAGTTATTACCGGACCGCGATCATGGCCGGCAAAGGCATCTCATTCCCGCAACCCACGGCCTACACCACGAACCAGGACTTCGGTACGGACGGTGGAGTGCACAACTTCCTGCGATATCTCGAGAACTGGGGCGGTCAGACTCTCAACTACCAGGGCTCGATCATCAGCATGTACTACAATCGCCAGGGAACCGGTGTATACAAGTGCTGCAACACCGTATACTCGCCGCCAACTCGCGGTTACAACTTTGATTCGGAGTTCCTGACTCCGTCTCTCTTGCCGCCGCGTACGCCGCTCTTCCGCGACATAAACACGACTGGCTTTACACAGCTTCTCCTGCCAAGTCAGTAGAACGCAGCCAACGGCTGCACCCTCGCGACCGGCCCCGGCCACCCCCCGGGGCCGGTCGCTTTTTGGTGGCCGTTACTTCTGAACGAAGATTCAATCAGGCGAGTTGTTTGGTGGTGGCTCAGCTTCCAATTAAGGCTTTTAAAAAAGGACGATTCCGTAGGTTCGACCTAGCAGCCGAGGCCTGCGAAAGCAATTTACAATGTTGCAATAGAAGATTTCTTAAGTGTGAGTGCCGGACTAGTCGCGTGACCAGACATATCCTCTGACAGTCTGCCCTGGCCACCATAAAACTAAGAGATGTAGACTCATTCACACGCGGGCCGTTAAAGCTGCGGTTAGATCACCCATGCTGATTACCAAGATGCGAAGTAGGGAATGTCGCGAGATGCTCACGCGACTTGGCTATGGGAGACTCGCATGCGCCTCCAACAACCGGCCTTATATTGTTCCCCTTTATTTCTCATACGACGCAGACCGTTTGTGTTGCTTCTCCACCGTGGGCAGGAAGATTGAGTGGATGCGGCTAAATCCGCTGGTTTGCGTGCAGGTCGAAGAGATTCGGGGCCACGACGAATGGACGAGTATCGTGGTCTTCGGGCAGTACGTGGAAATTCCGAACGGACGGGAATCCGCGAAGAGCCGTGAGCAGATTCGCTCTCTGCTACAGAAAAGATCCTTGTGGTGGCAGAGCGGATACACGGCATCCCAGGCTCGCCGGAAGCCCAAGCCTCCGATCTCCGTCTTTTTCTTCATCCGGATAGAGGAAATTACCGGCCTTCGAGCGACTCCCGACACCAGAGAGAACGCAAATCGTCGCGTGTCGGCCGTCTCGAAGAGCTGACATTTTGTTGGCCTGCGGTTTTGAGCCCCACACTCTCAGTTTATGTCGTCGCACTGCTGAAGCGCTAGAAGTTATAGGAAATACCCACGAGAGGCACGGCGTTGCTGCGAAGTCCGCCCTCGTCCAATTTAAGGAGTACGTTTCCGGTGATCACCAGCCGGCCCATCAGACGGTATTTCAGGCCTAGCGACGCCTCGGTGATATTGTAATCCGTAGTTATCTGGGCGATGTCCGGATGAGTCGTCCCAGCGGTATACGTTCCGCAGGTGGCGCCAGTCGGATCAGTGGGGCCGGCGCAGTGTCCAAGACCCATGTAGGGTTGAGAGACGAGCTCCGGGCTGTTGAACAAGCGCTGACCGTAAATATCAAACGCGGCCGTCAGTCGTTTCACGACGCGAATGTCGGCGCCCACAATGTAGACGAACCGGTTGGGAAGCTTTCCCGTGTTTGTCGGCGTGGTCCCAGCAGGAGCGGGCACTATGTTAGTTCCGGCAAGCGTGGAATCGCCGTTCCATTCATAACCCACCTCCGCGTGCGGAGAGATGCGCGCCTTGTAAGATATGACCCCGAAGGGTTGTACGCCCGTGGCGCCAGAGCCCAAGAAGTTCAGTTCATCTCCGGTCGGTAGACGGACATCCACGCCGGCTGCCACGGCGAACCGCTCTCCGTTGTATACAGTGTACTTTCCGCGGAGAACTACGTCGCCGATTCCGGTTGCGCTGCCCGAGTCAGAAAATGTTGCATTGAGGCATGGATTCTGCGAGGCACATTGGGATGCGAGTACCGGATTGGTGAGATTGAAGGAATGCCATACATTGCCGGGGGCCCCAACCGCTGCAGGCACAACAGAATTCGGAACAATCGTGGCCTGCGAAGTGACGGCCATCTGAACATTCAAAATCGGGATCGCGACAGAAAAATCGAGACGGTTTGTGATCCCGTAGGTCGCATAGATCGTGTATTGATGAATCGTGAGGTCAATGTTGTTCGACGTTTGTATAAAGTCGCGCACGAAGCACGGGGCCCCCGCATAGCCATTCGCGGTTGTTAGCGCCGTTTGGTTATCGCACGACGGGATATGCTGGGGATTAGGAACAGGAAATGCTTGGTGCTGGAGGACGGCCGGAATGTTGCTTGTGTTTTGTCCGTCGATCGAGCCGAAATTAAAGTATTGGTAGCTGAAGCCCAGGAAGAGCCTGTGCTTTCCGATCGTGGTCGCGCGATTGCCCACGATTGGCCCGAGACTCTCGTCGGTAGAAGGCGCGAACGTCTTCAGGACCGGGTCATAGACGAAAGTGATACCGGAAGAAGGTGAAGCTATTGGCAACTGTGACGCTTGAATGCCGACGGCTTCATTGATGGGCGCAAATGAGGAGAGGAAACCGCTCGAAAAATGAGCCGAGTGATGGTCTCCAGTGTACAACACCGACTGGGTCGGGTCCGTCGCAGTGCCGAATCCAAACGCGCCATACACCTGTGGAATTTGGCAGACCAGCTTATTGCTCAACGTACCGTTCAGCGGGCACGTCTGAGCCGAGGCGCTGCCGGCGAAGACGAGAAAAGATAGGGCCGTAAGCAACCTCAAAACGAGATACCCCAGAACCGCACGTTTGAACATGACGCCTTCTCCTTAATCTTGAGGTCGGGTCAGGCCGATGAGACGATAGTGATCGGAACAGCCGTTTCATATCACCCGAAGGTGAGTTGGGCCGAGTCTATCCATGCACTCTAATTTGGTCAAGCTGTTATGAAAGCTAGGCTGATGGCTAATTAGTGTGTTGCGTCAACTCGTTCAATGGACGTCAAAAGTGAGTTCCACAGGGACAGGGGCTTTTGGGTCAGGACTACTAACATTATATGACTCACCTGAGCCAAGAACCTCAAACTTGGATCCGTTAAACTCACCGACGGCTGTGACCGTTGCTTCCATTGAACGAAAGCCGTTTTCGCGGATGCGCTTGCGGAGGTCGCTCATCTTGAACGTATTGCCGGGTAGGAGCACAATTTCCAGCAATCCTTTCTTCAAGCTAACATCAACCGATTTCACTCCAGGCATCCTTTGAATCGACGCGCTGACGCCGCGGGCGCAAAGTTCACAATCTAACCCGTAAACTCGAAGTTGAATTCGCAGGTACTCAGCGTGAACCGGCTCGACTGCGAGCAGCAACCCAGCGAGTGCAGTGCCGCGGACTATGTTGGACCAAGAAAAGCTCATCTCCGTCCCCGCAGGAAATAATAAGTCACGCCAGCTACTGCCCGCACTTTTTCAGCCGGCTGCACGCCGTTCGGTTGGTTCCAAAGCGCGAACAAAACTCCACCTTGGAAGGCTACGCTTCGGTAAGTGACAAGAAAGCTTGGCCCAGAAAATACTCCTGTTCCCCCTGAATTTGGTAAGACAACGATGCCACTAGAATTCGGGGGCGGTGGCGGCGGAGCGTTACCGTGACCGTCACCTCCGGAACTCCCTGGCGGGGGCACGTCTCGCTGCGCCTCGCCGATCAGCCCGCCTGTTGTCTCCCAGAAAAACCGCACATCGGGCTTAGGATAATCGTGGTCGAAGAACGGAGGTCTCCAACCGACGACGAAGCTGGTTAGTAACGAGTTGCTTTGACGGTCGTCGACGCCCCTGCTCCACGTGCCATAGCCCTGATAACCAGCCCCCGCCCATACATCGTATCTTCTCGAAACGTGTCCCGCCGCCACGGCGACATAAAAGCCAGGCTGACGTCGCAGAGGCGGACCATCGGCACGCGGAACTTCCTGAGTTAAAGCAGATACGCCTGCATAAAGAGTGGCTTCATTTCGCGTGCCGATCCCAGGTGATTTGTGGAAAAACCGCCAGCCTAAGAGCACCTCCACCTGTGGGTCCCCGGGCATCATCGCGGTAAACCGACCCGTGGGATGGTCTCCGTGATCAAGGTGGAAGGGTGCCGAGACGGAAATTTGGAGATTTTCCAAGAGTCCGTAACTCAGCCGTGGGCCGAACATCGTCACCCCGGAGCGCCACATAAACGTTGTTTCGATACTTGCATTGCCTGGACCCAAAATAGCTGTGGAATAGCCGAATGCGGGTCCCTCGCCATCTCCCCAAACGGGCACCGCGCTCAAACAGAATATGCAAGAAAGAAACGTGATGGCTCGCCATCCTGATCTCAAATTTCACCCCCGTATCAGCCGCGAGGCAGCCCGGACAGCGACATCGGTTGCGGCATTGTACTGCCCGTGCTCACCCCATTCAAGGACCTCGTCGGGTGGATCGGGTAGACGGTCCGGCGACCGTTGCGCATTTGACCGTTCACACGAAATGGCGATCGCTCCAAACTCGCAGCACTCCCTTGTTGAAACATTCCAGCGAGACGGCTCGGATATAATCTAGGTACAGTATAAATGCGCAAATCGGAAACTGATAACCCTCCACTTCCGGGTTTGCTAGGAATTCTGACTCACTGGACATTTGTTATGACCCAGGCGCCGTTCGACTTTGCGAATTGGAAGGTCGTGCGCCCCTTGACGCTTTTTGGTTTCTCCCCTTGTGGAGTGTATTCCTGCGTGACTTCAGCCGTCACAGTAGCGGTATTGCCGTCTGGGCCGATTTTTACACTTTCCGTCTGGACCTGCATGCGAATGGAACTGGCCTTCTCAAACGAGGTTTTGTAACGAGTGTACAAGTTTCCCATATTCGGCCAAATCTGGTGCAGGGCGTCCGCATTCCTTTGCTCAAAAGCCTGTGCGTACCGCTTCACCAGGGCAAGCACGGCATCATTGTCAACGGCCCCGGAAACTGCTGGAGGTGGGACGGGCGTTGCCGTGGGCGGAGGCTGGTTCAGGGCCGCAAGCTTTGTGCCAATTTCGTCCACAAACCGCTGGGCTTCGCTGGCGTGCGGGCCGCCGGCTTTTGCGATGGATTGAAAGCCAGTACGAGCCGCCTCCAGTCCAGTCTTATCGTTCGTGGTCGAGGCTTGCTGATATCTAGCGACAATTTGCCCATAGGCAGTTTCGGCGCGCTTGCTCGCTGCGCGTTCATGCACTTCGCTTATTGCCGCAGGCAGATTATTGATAAAGCCCTTGGCTTCTTCCGCTCGTGGCCCCGCACTATCGGCCAGCGCCTGGAACCCTCGTTGCAGGTTGCTGAGTTGCTGGGCCGCGGCATCATCGTCGCTCTGCTTAAGCTGATTGAACTGGCTCTCCAATTGGCTGAGGCGGCTTTGTTCGGCTTGATCGATCTCCGTGGGAAGCGTGCCAGCATCGCCGCCACTTTGCTGGACTTGACCAGCCTTTTGACGGGCTGAATGGAAATCTCCGCGCTGCAAATCCTGACGAGCACTGCTTACGTAACTGCTGGATAGTTTTGCTCGGACGTCCTGTAGCATTTTCTCTGCTTCGGGCTTCCGCGGACCCTCCCGTGAAGCGAGTCGGCTAAGAATATCAGAGGCGCTTTGGAGACTGTTAACATCGCCCTTTTGAGCGGCCTGGCGCGCCTGCGAAAATAGCTTTTCCTCTGCCTGGCGATCCGGGATGGTGTGCGCAAGGGTTTGCTGCGCGTCGTTCTTGCGCAATCCTCCGTCGCCTAGCGCAAGTATCTGATGCAGTTTTTTTTGCGCGTCAGCAAAGCGTCCGCTTGTGACATCGTCGTTTGCCTGTTGCCACAGCAACTCTTCCCTGCGCCGCAGGTCACGTAGGTTTTGATTTTGCATCGACTCTTCGATGCCAGCTTGCTTTTTCTTGATCTCGGCAGTGAATGGACCATTCAAATTCGCTGCCGGTGCAAGGATTTTCAGCGCGCCTTCGAGATCATTCGAAGCAACCAGCTTATCCGCGGCATTTAAAGCGTCGCGCTGCTGAACCTCAAGTGGATTTGGCTCTGGCTTCGCGGTCGGTTTCGTGACGGTCGGAGTGGATGCGGTCTCATGCGTGCGAAGCAACGTAGCGATCCGTATTAGTCCCCAAATCAGTCCCACTGCGCACAAAACCAAAGCACCAATTCGTACGGCTTTCTTCGTATTCGAAGGAGGAACCACCCCTGCAACAGGGATGGCCTCAGGGATTGAAACTTGAGGAACCGACGGCTTGATCTCCCTCCGCGGCGGGGAAGGAGGGGGCAAAGCAACGGTTGGAGTAGGAGTCGGAGAAGGCACTATTGGAGCCGCCGGTTCAACAATCGGTTCTGCAGTCGGCTTAGTAAAGGGTTTTACGGGACGCTGAGGAGGCGCCGAGACTCGGGGAGCGCTGTCCGCAGGTGGTTGAGGTAGATGCGGTGGAACAACTGGTGGAACCACCGGCTGCGTAGGCAATAAAACTGTCTGGCCGGTAGACGCCTTTGCCCCCGGCACTTCCGTTGGAGGGCGCCTTTCTTCTGGAGAGGCGACTTCCGGCTCCGGCGGCCCTTGCAGCCAAGCATACTCCTTGGACCGACTCATGGGTGGCGCGGATATCACGGTTGCGGCGGCGGCCGTTGCAGCCGACTTCGCTGCGTCCAACTCTTCACAGACACGCTGAACGCGAGGATCGAAGACCTCAAGAATCTTTGCTTCAACGGCTAGATCTAAAGTTTTTGTCGCCTCGACCAGTTTCCCTGCACTGATCAAATCACGAACTGCTTCCAGCTTTTCTTCCTGGTCTTTCTTTTTCTCCCGAGCCTCGAACTCAACCCGGGCAGAATTTAGCAATTGATTTACATCGGTGTCTGGCCCCAGAGTCATGAGCGTCTGCTTGGCCAGATCTATCGCATCGCTAATCTTTCCCCGGTTGATCTTGACCTTGATTTCCCGAATTCTTTGCTCGATGTGTTGCCGGGTCTCCAACTTCCGCTGCTGGTTATCGGCCTGCTCGCGCAAAAGCTGCAGTTCTTTGTTGTCAGGAAATGTCTTGAGACCGGCCAAGGCAGCCTGGTATGCCTCCTCAAAATGGGACGAATCAAAGAGCTTTTTCACCTCTTGAAAAACTGCCTTTTGCTGAGTTTCCCGCTCGATCTCCGCCTGTTGGGCCTTCGAAAACTCGATGAGTCGGCTCAAATCCGTATTACCGGGAAATTCCTTCTGGATCCTTTCTGATTGTGCAAGAACCTCATTATATTTTTTTCCGCTGACCAAGTTTTTCAAGGCCTTCAATTCGCCCTGCAGACGTTCGAGGCTGTCCTGTTTTTCCTTTTCCTGGAGGGCTAAAGTTCGCAACTTGATGACTCCTGAATCCTTTGGGTGAGCCTCGCGAAGTCCATCAAGCACCATCATGGCGTCCGCAAATCGTCGCGCAGCCAGATGATTCCTGGCGTCTGCAAGGTGGCGCTGCTTCTGTTGCTCAGCGCGATCTTCACGGGCTATTTCGATCAGTTTTAGGATGTCATTGTCTTTTGGATACTGGCTTTGCAGCTTGGCGAGCAACACTAAGCACTCTTCGTAATTACGGGAGGTCAACAAACTTCGGGCTTCCGACAAGCTTTTTAGTTTGCGCTGCTCGGCCTGCTCCCCGAGCGCCGTCTCAAGGAGCTTGGCGACGTCGTTGTCATTGGGATGTTCGCCCTGCAGCTTTCCGAGCAGTGCAAGGCATCCCGCATAATTCCGCGAGTGCAGCAGACTTCGGGCTTCGGTCAGACCTTGCAGCTTGCGCTGCTCGGATTGGTCCTTTCGAACCACATCAAGGAGCTTCGGGATTTCGTCGTCCTTGGGAAACTGCGTCTGCAATTCCAAAAGCAACGTGTTGCACTCATCGTGCCTTCGCCCAGCCAGTAATTTTCTGGCTTTCGCGACGCTTTGCTGTCGCTGCTGTTCCGCTTTTTCCGCCTTGGCGGTTTCCAGTAACCTCGAGACTTCGGCTTCCTCTGGAAATTCTTTTTGAAGAGATATCAGTCGAGAGATGCAATCATCGTAGCGCTTCGCCGCCAGGATGCTTCGCGCCTCGCTCAAGGAATCCAACATCCGCTGTTTTCGCTGATCGTCGAGTACATTTTTTTGAAGCTGGAGGGTTTCGTCGTCGCCCGGGAACTCCTTGAGGATGGAGTTCAGCAGTGTCGTGCAAGCGTCGTGCCGCCTCGCGGCAAAGAGGCTTCGAGCTTCCGCGATGGACTGCGATCTTCGTTCTTTTCTCTGATCCTCGAGGACATTTCTTTGAAGTTGCAGCACTTCGTCGTCGCCCGGGAACTCCTTGAGGATGGAGTTCAGCAGGGACGTGCAATCGTCGTAGCGTCTCGCCGCTAGAAGGCTTCGAACTTCCGCGACAGACTGCGCTCTTCGTTGTTTTCTTTGATCCTCAAACACCGTCTTCTGCAGCTTGAGGATTTCGTCGTCGCCGGGGAATTGCTTTCGAAGGTCAGCAAGAAGCGCCGTGCACTCGTCATAGCGGCGATTTGCCAGCATGCTGCGGGCATCAGCCAGACCCTGTGATCGTCTCTGGTTTGCCTGATCTTCTTGGGCGGCCTCGAGGAGCCGGGGAATCTCGTCATCATCGGGAAATTCCTTCCGCAATTCGACCAGAAGCTGGATGCATTCCGCGTAATTCTGTTGCGTCCACAAGCCGCGCGCCTGCTGCATTTTCTCGAAGAATTGCGCGCGCCTCTGGCGCTCCGCCTTTTCGCTAGTCACCTGTAACTGAAGCGCCTTTGCCTGCTCGTTGGTGGATTCCCCTTCCAGGACTTTAGCAAGTAGCTCCTCGGCTTCTTCCAGGAGGCCTTGCGCCAAGCGTTGCTCGGCGGCGTCAATCCATTCGGCGATTTGGCGAGCGCGGTCCATTTCTTGCTGGACGCGCTTCAGCAGCTCTAGGCCGGGTTCAAAGGTGGGGTCCAACTGCAAGACGACTTCTGCCTCCACCCTTGCTTCTTGCGTTTTCCCTTCGGCCAGTAACTCCCGTCCCTTTTCAATCTGTTGCTGCAACTTCGGCCGAATTAGAATCCTTCGGAGTTCGGTGTTCGCCTTTTCAAGAAGATTCCTGGCTTGTGAATTCGTTGAATCGATTTGAAGTGCTTGGCGGAGCAAGTCACGAGACTGGGAATAGTCACCCTGTTCTGACAAATTGCGTGCTTGGACGACCAACGCGGCGACGGACTCCGCCTGCAAGCTTTTGCAGATTGGATCCAGGTCCAGGAGAACTTCTTCCATCGACTGATATCGTTCGTCAGGCGATTTCCGTAAGACTTTTTGGACTACTTTTTCGAGAGCCGCAGGGCATTCGGGGGCCACCTCAAGCAAGGGGGTCGGTTCCTGCTGGCAAATACTGTGCATAAGGCTCGCCGGAGTCGACCCCCGGAATGGTCTCTGGTACGCCAGCAACTCATACAAAAGAACTCCGAACGACCATATATCGGAGCGCGCATCTGCATGCTCGCCGTGATATTGTTCGGGGGACATATAGGCGAAAGTACCGAGCAACATTCCGGTCTGCGTTTTTGAAGTTTCAAGAACACGGGCAATGCCGAAGTCCACAACCTTCACCGTGCCATCTCTGGTGAGCATCACGTTATCGGGCTTGATATCGCGATGGATAATTCCGCGCTTGTGGGCATAGTCCAGCGCGCGGCACGCTTGCAAGACGTAAGTTAGTTTCAAAGGAACAGGCAGGGCCGCGCGGCGGCTGATCAGCTGATCTAGACTCTCCCCCTCCAAAAGTTCCATCGCGATATAGGGAATGCCGTCTGCATCGCCCAAATCGTAAATCGTGACGATATTGGGATGCTGCAAGCCACCGGCAGATTGAGCCTCTTGATAAAAGCGTTGGAGCAAGTCGGGATATTCGGCCAGACCCGTAGTGATCGTCTTCAGCGCGACCAGACGATTGATGATTGGATCGCGAGCCCGGTAAACGACACCTCCAGCTCCGCGCCCAAGCTCTCTCTGAATCAGGTATTTGCCTAACTTCTCCAAGCTCATTCACCTGCGATCGCGAGCCCGTCGAAATTCATTGCGTCTTGGCCCCGACCTTCAAGCTTGCATACAAGAACCAAAGAAGCATCATTCTGGTTAAATCCGAAAGCATTTTGGCCAATGTCTACCATGCTTCGGAACAGCTCGATTCGGTGCCGGCCCAATTGCCACCAGCTTGCCGGAATCGTCCTAATTCTGGGCGTGTGACCAAAATCTGCTCACACCCTCACTATGCGGCCGCTGCACACACCTAAACCCATAGGCTTTTACAGTCCAAACATTTCAAGCCAGATACCGGGAGAAGGCACACCCGTCGGCCCTAGTCTGTCGACGCTAATATACCTTAAAGGGGTAGCGAAATTCTTGAAATGCCGTGTCTTACTTCCCATCGATAAACCAATTAGCACTGGCTCGGAAGAGGAGCAATCTAGGTGGACGGTAGCAGGGAACTTACCAAATACTTCAACGACTAGGAAAAACTAAACTTACATGCCGAACATGGAGTTGACTCCGGCGCGTGGGGCCTCGGCAGAAGGCTCCCGGCGTTCAAGCGCGGGAAGCGGCGCCTGCTGGGCGACCGGCGGCGGAGTCACAGGTTGGTGCGCGGCAGGCTGATCCGTGGCGGGCGCCGCAGTCCCGGCCGCGGCACTGGGGGTTGCTGGGCTAGGGGTAGAAGCAGTTGGTTGGACAGCAAGCTGCTGGAGATAGGCGAGATCGCGAGGTTCTTCCGTGCCCGGCTGAACCGCGGGAAATGCCAAGTTCATTTGATGCTCCATGGCGCTGGCGATGCGGTGCAACTGCCAGATGAGCTTTTCGAGCTCTTTCGAGCGGCCCAGGTTCAGGTTGCGATCCCATAGAAAGCGGATGGACAACACCAAGAGAATAGGGAGGCCGATAGCGAGTGTGCCAAGTACGATGGTGAAGAGCAGCGAGCCGAGGGGTGTGAGGGATTGAGTCATTGGCAGCCTCAAAATGCAGGACACTAGAGTCAGGATACAGCAGTGCGACAGTGGTGACAAACGAATCGATTTCGGAACAAGAGTTCCTAGTTGTTCTTCGACTGGCACGATCTTGCCAGGAGGCCCTGGTCAGAAGTCAGGCCGAAATAGCGATAAGCTCCGGAACCCGAGAGTAGTGTTTCTGCCAGAAATGCCGCTGACGCTCCAGTTCACTCCGGTATTTGTGGTTCCAAGAACCTGCGCGGTTAGCGTCACGTGGTGATTCGCGGCCAGCGTGTTCGGTGGCCGCAGAGAGGCTAACGTTTACGCCCGCCTGCACAACCATCGTAGCTTGAGCTTTTTTTGTGGTATCGGCCTGAGGCGTTACGGTTACGCTGGCAGGGTTCGGTGGGGTGGCTGAGCCGTATAAGTTGGCGTATCTGCGGTGAGGCTTCCTTCCGAGCCTTTGTTGTTACTGCCGTCAGCATTCCGCAAGTTGTGGAGCTGCAGCCTGGGCCAGAAAGTGACTACGCTAGAACCGTGCTTGAGCTCGAGCTCGCGACGGGAGTCATCGTGGCGACAATCGTCGCCGTGCCTCCGACAGGCACGCTTTGTGGTGCGGCAACTTGAAGTGTGAAATTGCTGGTTATGTTTAGGGGAGCGGATGCCTGCTTGTTGGATCGGCAACCGTAATTGTCGCCGTTGGGTCAGACGGAAGAACTCCAGGCACAGTGCAGTTGCCGCTCAGGTCCACGCTCCTACAAGCCGTGGGGCACGCCGCCCCGCTGAGGCTCCAGCGCACGGAACTGTCGGGATGCCCCGCGCTGGTGATTGCCGCAGGAAACTTTTAGGTGGCCCCGAGTTCCATGCTGGCATTTGGCGGCGCAAGCGTGATCCCAATGTCGTTCGTAATGTTGCCTGCAAGGGCAAATCGCCCGGCGCTAAGTAAATCCGGCCGGTTGTTATAGTTCCTGTGGCTGCACTTCCTCCGGAATGCCGTTCACGCTGCAGTTCACGTTTGGGTCCGTCGTGTTGGTTACTGTCGCTGCAAACGTCTGAGTGTTTCCCAGCAAGACCGAACCGGTCGTCGGAGTCACCGTGATGCCTATGGATGGAGGAGGTGGGGGCGGCGAAGGCGCCACCGACAGAGAGCTTCCTCCGCCGCATCCTAGCAGCCATGCACATGCGGGTAGGACTTCGAGGACTAGAAGTGCGAGGATGGTTTCCTGGGCGATCCTGGATATGCGGCCACTCGTATCCGTTTCGATTTGTGAGAGAGGGGGGCCGCATGCAGGTCGGAATGCAGGCGAAGGGCCAGCGAAAGGAATCGGCTGAAACCAATAACCAGCCGCTGGATTCGCGGAGAATCTTGCTAACTATCTGAAAATAAAGAAAATAAAGTTGTTATCGAATTCGCGACAGAATTCGCCCATTTTTTTGAGGCCCCCCGGAAGAGCTGAAGCTTCAGATTGCAACGTCCAGCATCCCTAAATGGAACTGGGCGCTTGGGCCACTGTTTCAAAACGGGAGTCATCGGATTGGTTCGCCATGTGCTATTTTGCAAGAATATCGTGTATTCAACCGACTGGTTGAATACACAACTAAGTAAAACTCAAATGAACCAAATGACTAGCCGTGGCGTCTGGCAGGTGTACGGGGAGGGCGAGCGCTTTCGGCTCGCATAAGAGACCCAATGCAGGAGCTGGTTCTGATCCAGCCAGGCCGTACCGCCGAGAAGGAGTTCGCGCAGGAAGCGGCTGTGGCTGCTCTCCGCCGCGAATTTGAGGAGCGGCTCGCGGAATGCGGGCCGCTGGCGTATCGCGTCGCGCGCGGTGTGCTGCGCAACAGCGCGGATGCGGAAGACGTTGCGCAGGAAGCGTTGCTGCGCGCATATCGGCGATTCGAGCGCTTGCGCGATCGCACGCGGTTTCGCGCCTGGCTCGTGCGCATCGCGTTTCGGCTTGCCATCGATCGCGCCCGCTCTTCCAAGCGTCGCGAAGTGCGCGAAACGCTTTGGTCACAATCGGTGCCACGGCCTTCGACGGAAGACTTCGCTGCTACCAGCGAATTTCAGGAGCATCTGGACCGCGCCATAGAGGAGCTTCCGGATAAACATCGGCTCGCCCTTCTGCTCGCGGCGATGCAAGGTCACTCACTGGAAGAGGTCGCGGAAATGCTTGGCCTGCCCATGGGAACTGTGAAGTCGAGATTGTTTTTTGCCAGAAAGCAGTTAGCGGAGAAATTGCGATGCCATCGAAAATGAGATCTTGCGAACACTATCGCGCAGTGCTGAGCGATGCGGCCGCAGCCAAGGTCGAGCCTTCGAGCGAATTGCGTTCGCACTTGGATGCTTGCGCATCCTGCAGGGCCTCCTTCAGCGAAGAGCTGCAACTCTTCGCCGCTATTGACACCGGCTTGCGCGCCGTAGCTAACAGCGAGGTGCCCGCGTCACTTCTTCCGCGAGTACACGCTGAATTGAACGAGCGAAGCGTTCCGAGCCGTTCATGGATGCCGGCAAGTGCAGCGATCGCCGCTGCTGCGGTGGTTGTTGCGGCGATCGTTTTCGTGCGCGGCTTCGTGCTAGATACGGTGCCAACAAATCCGTCCGTGAATACTTCCGCCCATAATATGCCGTCGGCTGAAATTCGACCGGCTCCCACAGTTGTCTCGCCACTCGGAACGACCACCTTAGCTGCGAAACGCAGGTCGTTCCAGCCCACCAAAACTGAACCATCTGTCAAAGTCGAACAGGCTGCCGTGCTAATTCCCGCAGGACAGAAGCAGGCCATCGACGCCCTGCTCGCGGGCTTGCGGGAAGGCGCTGTCAAAACAGATGTTTTGCTCACGACGAATCCCGAGCAACCCCTGCGAGACCTGCAGGTTTTACCGCTTGAAGTTTCCCCAATCGAAATGAAACCGCTCGAGGACGTAAGTGCGGAACTAGCATCACAGAATGAGAAAACACGTCGTTAGCGGTCGTAGAATTTGGAACAGGAGCGTCTCATGAAGAAAACTCTTCTGGCAGTTTCGATTGCGGTTCTGGTGCTCTTTGTCCCCCGTTTCTGGGGGCAGGACAAGGAAAAATCCACGGTTGATGCCAAGCCTGCCGAAACCGCGAAAACGATAACCCCTTTGCGTGTTCAAGTCACCTTTACTGAATTCGACGGCGATAAAAAGATCAGCAGCTTGCCCTACACTCTTCTCATAAACGCTGACGACCACGGATCAACGGCCGCTGTGCGTATGGGTTTGCGCGTTCCCATCGAGATGTCGAGCAATACGGGCGTAAAGCAAATCCAATATCAGGATGTGGGCACCAATCTCGACGGTCGGGCAGACAAGACCGACGACGGTCGCTTTCTCTTGAAGTTAAACTTGGAGAAGTCTTCGGCATACTTGCCCGGTGCAAACACGAAGCCAGTTTCCGTGGGAGGCAACGAAATCTCCAGTAGCCAACCGACCATCCAGCAATTCCGCAGTCAGGGAGGCATGCTCCTACGTGACGGTCAGAGCATTCAATCGACAGTCGCGACAGATCCTGTGACCGGGCACGTGATAAAAGTTGATGTCACGCTGAACGTAATTAAATAGGTTGTACGGTGGAGTTTTACGAGCCGCCGAGAATCGTGCCTAAGGCACTCTTCAAATCGGACTGGAGGAAGCGGTAGCCGAGGCTTTCCAGTTTTATCGGCAGGACGCGCTGGCTGGATAAGAGCAGCGCGTCGGCCATTTCGCCGAGTGCGAGGCGCAGCGCGAATGCCGGGGCAGGGAAGAGCGCTGGCCGGTGCATGGCGCTCGCTAAAGCTTTCGTGAACTCCGCGTTCGAAACTGGTTGTGGAGATATCACGTTGATCGGGCCTCTGACTTGTCCGCTCTCCAGCGCAAAACGCAATATCTCAATCACGTCCCCAAGCCAGATCCACGACATCCACTGTTGGCCCGAACCAATTTTCCCTCCGGCGAAGAACCGGAAGAGAAGCATCATTGGCGGGAGTGCTCCGCCATGCCGCGCGAGAACAATTCCGAATCGCGCGAGCACCACGCGAATCCCAATTGCCTCAGCCTTGAGTGCTTCGGCTTCCCAGTTCTTCGCCAGGTTCGAGAGAAAATCATTACCGGGCTGGCTTTCTTCCGTGAGCAGTTCGTCGCCGCGATTGCCGTATACGCCTGTCGCCGACGCGGAAACGAGCACTCTGGGCCGAGCATTCATTTTGGCAAGCGCGGCGACCAGCGCGCGCGTCGTATCGATGCGGCTGGCATGCAACTCCGCCTTGCGCGCAGCGCTCCACCGGCGATCGGCGATCGACGCCCCGGCAAGATTGACGACAGCGTCTGCGCCAACCGCCGCGCCTCCCAGGTCTCCTGTCGCCGGATTCCAGGCTACTTGGAAGCCGTCATTCGCTGTATCTTTCTTGATAGTTCCTGGCCGCACCAGTCTGCAAACTGTGTGCCCAGCCTCTACCAACGCGGGCACCAGCGCGCTCCCAACTAGCCCACTCGATCCCGTAACGAGAATCTTCATTGCAGTTTTGTTCGATCCTCTTTAAACCAGACACAAAAACAAGCTATGTCAGAAAGCTACGCAAGCCTCGGTCCGGGGTCAAGCGGTAGAAAAGTTCAAAGCGGTTTTTCTGTTCAAACATGTCGAAACTGTATTAGCCTGCATGCCTGTTGGCGCTAACCGCGCAGGCTATGGCCCGGTCCTCATCCGCAGGTTACAATTCTCTTGTGAGCCTCTCTTCCCAGACCGCGCGTGTAAAGGTGCTTTTCTTCGGCCGCCTCAAGGAAATCGTCGGCCAGGGCGAAGACTCGGTCGAACTCCCGGACGGCGCGCCGATCGAAGCGCTCTTCTCGCTCTACCGCGCGAGCCACCCCGAACTCGCGCGCTTCCGCGCATCGCTGGTCGCTTCGCGCAATCAGGAATTTGCTGCGTGGAACACGCCGCTCCATTCCGGTGATGAAGTCGCTTTTCTCCCGCCCGTAAGTGGCGGCTAATGCGGTTATCCATGACTAAATCCTCACAACCCGACCTTCTTGTGCTAGTGCGAGACCCCATCGATCAAGCAGCCCTGATCCGGCATGTCCGTGCCGCCGAAGACGGCGCTGTCGTTACCTTCGACGGCTGCGTTCGCAATCATTCCCACGGCCGGCGCACGCTCTATCTCGATTACGAAGCCTACGAGGCCATGGCGTTGGTCCAAATCCGGGAAATCGCCGAGCAAATCCATGAGAAATTCCCGATTCACCTCGTCGCCATAGCGCATCGTCTCGGGCGACTGGAAATCGGAGAGACCAGCGTGTTCATCGCGGTCAGTTCGGCCCACCGACCGGCCGCGTTCGGCGCTTGCCGCTTCGCCATCGACACCCTGAAGCGCACTGTTCCCATCTGGAAGAAGGAATATTTCGAGGACGGCGCCGTTTGGGCCGACGGCGAGATGCCTCCGGCTCCCCTGGAGACGCGTGCCGCGAAACCTGCATCTTAGTGAATCAATGAGCTCCACACCCCCTCGCGCTCTTCTTGCAGCCGCCGCGTTTCTCGGAGCTCTTTTTGTGGCCGGGATGGCTATCGCTCAGGACAAGCCTGACCGCCCGCCCTGGGCGCAACCGAAGCCCAAGCTGCCAGCCAATTCTTCATCCGCCGATGCCGCAGCTCCAGTACCGCCATCTCTGCCTTCGCCACCGCCGCCCGGTAGCATTGTGCCAACGCCGGAGCAACCGCTCAGGCCGCCGGAAGACGCTGATCAGCAGCGCGGCAAGATCAAAGTTAAAGTGGAACTCGTAAATATTTTGGCCAGCGTTCTTGACGAGCACAGCAAGCCTGCGCCGGATCTGCCTATTGAAGCTTTCCAGGTCTACGAAGAAGGCACGCTCCAGAAAATCGAAGTATTTGAATCCGAAACGCAGCAGCCCCTCGACCTTGCGTTGATGATCGATTCGAGCCTAAGCGCGAACAAGGAAATTGCCTTTGAGAAAGAGGCCGCCGCGCACTTCATCCGTCAGGTATTGCGTCCTGGCGATCGTCTTTCGGTTTTTGCGTTTGACGAAAATGTCACGCAAATAGCTGCATTTTCGGAAAATGTTTCTATCCTGCAGGCCGCGGTGCGAAGGATTCCGCCTGGCGCGGGCACTTCGATCTACGACGCCGTCCTTCTCGGAGCCAAGGCGCTGGAGCGGCGCGGAGAAGATCGGCGACGAGTCATTATTTTGGTTACAGATGCGGGCGAAACCACCAGCACCGCTGACTTTGAAGCCGCGCGCAAAGAAGCCGTGCGTTCGGACGCGCTGCTCTACACCATTGTCATTCGCCCCATGAAAAATGAGAGTGGCCGCAACACCGCCGGCGAGCACGCACTCACAACAATGACGGAGACCACTGGCGGCGATATGTTTTTTCCTGACACGCCTCAGGAGCTCGACGTGATTTTCGACCTGATTGATCGCGAGTTGCGGACGCAATACCGCCTGGCCTACTACCCCACGCCGCGCGGGCCTGCCAATACCTACCGCAAAATCGAAGTCAAGGTTCTGAACGGCGATTATCACGTTCGCTCGCGCAAAACATATCTCACCGGCCCGCAGTGACAATTCTCGGGATCTTTCGATTGTTGTTTGATACTTTCAGAAAGAAGCGGGGCTACTGCGGTTTCTTAATGTCCGACCCGGCTTGCTCGATGCTGCCTTTGACCAATTCGGTCTTCACTTCCGCCTTTTGTCCAGCCAACACATCAACTTCGGTTTCATACGTTCGATAGCCGGGCAGCTCGATCTTAATCTTGTGCTTTCCCGGATTGACCACCAGCGAATGAAATTTTCCGCCCAGCTCACTCGCGTGGCCCACGTAACGGCCATCCAGGAAGACGGCCGCGCGTTTTGGCTGCACCGTAACCTTGAGCTCTGAAGTCACGGCAGGCATTTTTTCGCCGGGGAGCAGCCGCATTTTGACTTGAATCGTTTGCAATTGGCCGGGCTCGACAACCAGCTCTTGCGTGAAATCGGAGTACCCTGCTTGCCGGATGGCGATCTGATGTTTGCCCGGCAGAAGCAGGACTTTCTTGTCGCCCTTGAGTTCCTTCACGTAGCCGACATATTCGCCGTCGATCCATACGCCAGAATCACGATCGATCTGCGTATCGCCTTCAAAGTGCACTTCGCCCATGACTTTGCTGCTTTGGGCGGAGACGCGTAGTGTGCCGATCAAGAGCAATGAGAGTGCAAGCAAACTCGTCGCAGGCCGACGCTTCCACATTTGAAACATGATGCTCCCTCACATTCAGGCTGGGAATTTAGTTTAACTCGGATGAGTTTGAGATGCCCTTAAAAACGACAGCTATCTGGAAGAAATATCCAGCAGCAGACTTTGTGTACGCGGACGAAGCTTTTTCTTCAGCGCTGATGGTAAAGTGGAGAACACTCTGCGTATCGTGCAGTTTGAAGAGGCGCTCCGCTGCGTATTTTACGATGAGCAAAGATTATCTCGACGCCGCCATTGAAATCGCCCAGGAAGCGGGCAAAATCCTGCGTGAAGAGTTCGACCGTCCTGCACAGATCAGCTACAAGGACGAGGTCGATCTGGTCACGCAAGCGGACAAACGCTCCGAGCAAGCCATTGTTTCGCGCCTGACAAAATATTTTCCGGAACACTCTATTGCCGCGGAAGAGGGGACCGGCCACGAGAGCGAGTCAGAATTTCGCTGGCACGTGGACCCGCTGGATGGCACGACCAATTTCGCCCACGGGTATCCTTGTTTTTCCGTTTCGATTGCTCTTGCGCAACGCGGCGCTCTTCTCGCTGGAGTGGTCTACAATCCCTTCTATGACGAGCTATTTGCCGCGGCCCGGGGCGCAGGCGCTACGCTGAATGGCAAGAGGATTTTCGTTTCGAAAGTCGATGCACTCGCCGCAAGTCTGCTCTGCACCGGTTTTCCAGTGCACAAACGACTCGCGAATCCCAACATTCACTACTACTGGGACTTTACTTTGCGCACTCACGGCGTCCGCCGCGATGGCTCCGCGGCGCTCGATCTGGCCAGCGTCGCTGCCGGGCGCTTCGATGGATTCTGGGAATTCGGCCTTAAGCCCTGGGACACCGCCGCCGGAGTTCTGCTGATTGAGGAAGCAGGCGGCACGGTCGGCGACTTTGCCGGAAAGCCTTACCAACTGGGGGGCCCCGTCGTCCTGGCCACGAATGGCTTGATTCACGAGGAGGCTCGCGGAGTGGCGTTCGAGATTTCCCAGCGCGATCCATCAGCTCCCCTCCGCGGCTAACTCCTGTCAAAGTTGCAGTTCCCCCTTACAAAAAGCTATCGGCCCTCTTACGACTTTTTTATGCTTTTAAATTTATTCTTTTTTGGCAACGAGACTCTAATTCTGTTGGGGACGATTCGGCGTTCACTTGCCTTCGAAGACGCCAGAAGTATGTCCGGGATAAATCCGCAGCTAGGCAGTAAGTATTGGAGAGAAAGATGCGCGAGTTCCTAAACAAGCGAGTTTCCATTTTCATCGTTTTTACTGTATTACTTTGTACGCTTGCAGCACCCGCGCGCTTGCGGGCTAATGATGAGAAGGACAAGAACCCTCCGTCAGCAAAAACCGCTCCTGCTAAGCCGGATGCCCTTGCTCCGTTGACCGAGCGCGAACGCATGCTCCTCGATCGCGTCGAGCAACTGGAAAAGCGCGTTGCTGAACTCGAAACCAAGGGCGCTCCGTCAGTTGCTCCCTCGGCCGCTTCGGCGGCTGAAGTCGTGGCCTTGCACCCGAACCTCGCAGATAACGTTACCGCGTCGGTCACGAAGGTCACTCCGGCGGAACGCGGAGGTCCGGCAACCGCAGGCGCCAGTACAAACGTTATTCCTGTGGACAAAGCGATTGCTTCCGTCGGAGCCCAAGGCACGGAAAAGGGGAAGTTGGGCGCGGCCAAGACACCGGCGAGCGAACCGTTCGCGTTTGCGGACTTTACTTGGCTGAACGGGAATGCGCGCACCAAAGAATCGCCCATGGACACGAAGTTTTTCACGCCCGAAATCCGCGCGGATGTGGACTACGTTTATAGCTTCAATCATCCGAGCGACGACACCATCGGCGGTTCGAGCGAGGTCTTCCGGTCAAGTGAAGTGCAAGTGACACAACTCGGTGTGGGCGGCGATTTTCACTTCGACAACGTGCGCGCGCGCCTGATGACGCAGTTCGGCCTGTATTCAGAAACGACGCCTCGCAATGACGCCAGCCCGGCGCGTGGCCAATGGAACCTCGCCGACGCCTACCGCTACATTTCCGAAGCCTACGGCGGCTACCACTTCAACGTCTTGCATGGAGTCAACATCGATGCGGGTATTTTCATGTCCTACATCGGGCTGTTCAGCTACTACAACTTTGACAACTGGGCTTACCAACCGTCATACGTATCCTCGAACACGCCGTGGTTCTTCAATGGAGTGCGCGTTCAGATTTTCCCCACCGAACACCTGAAGATCGAGCCGTGGTTTGTAAACGGCTGGCAATCTTATGGGCGGTTCAATAGCCGGCCCGGTTTCGGGATGCAGATCTTGTGGCGGCCCAATGGATGGTTTTCGATTCTGGGAAATCAGTATGCCCTGGGCGAAGATGCGCTTAATACTCCGGGGCGTGTGCGCTATCACACGGATGACAGCCTGGAGGTCAAGTATTATGACCGGCCGGGAGAATTCGTGGACAAAATGGCATTTTCGCTCACCGGAGATGCGGGGTGTGAACACGGCGGCGGTGTGAGCTGTGATACCAACTCGAAGAAGGGGCCGAAGCAGAGTTTCCTCGGCTTCATGCTCTACGACCGCACTTGGTTTCACAACGATAAGTTTGGGCTGACGATTGGAGGCGGCAAGATTAACAATCCCGGGCGCTATCTGGTTTTGCTGCCGCCGATCAACGGTGCGACCGCGGCTACGGGAACGCCGTATTTTACTGAAAATCCTGGCGATCCCTTTAAAGCGTGGGACGTGTCCGGAACGATAGATTGGATGCCGAGCCAATACATCACGTTTCGGTGGGAATTCGATCACCGAGCGGCGAACGTGCCGTATTTTTCCGGACCAGGCGGTATAACACCAACCACTTGTCCGACTGCCTTCCTCGGCAACAATATTTGCGGTTCGCCTGGGGCTTTGGTGCCAGGGTTCACTCCGGATCTCAAGAAAATTGAGAACCGGATTGACTTGGCCATCCTCGTCAAATTCTAGCTATGATCGCTAGCGGGTCGGTTTCCGACTGCCCGACTTTTACCGGACGCGGCACCGACTCGCTAGTGGCTTTTGGTGCAGCTCGCTCGTGATGGCGCCATTACCTTCCAGTGAAACGGCTTGCTGTCAAACTTGATTGCGTCAGTTCCTTTACGTTTAGTTCCCCTTTTTTGCTTTTGTCCAATCTCTCGAATTCTGCTTCCATAAACATCATGAACTCCTGCTTGGAGACCATGCCCTTCTTGTCAGTATCCATGAGAGACAGCAAATGCTTGACCTCGTCCTCTGCCATTGCCAGTTCGTTTTGTGGCTTCGGAACGGACGCTTTTTGTGCGGCCGCAGTCCCCATCATGGTGCCAGTCACAACCAGCACTGCGATGACGATGAGTACCCACAGCCTTGTTTTTCGGATAAGCATAGCGACTCCTTAGAACAATTCTTGCCTGATACGGCTGCAGGGGATTCCGCCCCTCCGGATCAGGTGTGTACCGGCCGGGAGGGGTAGTTTGCCCGGGTGCGGCGACTGTAAACCCGAGCGCCATGCGCCCGTTTGCGCAAAATATTGATGCATAGAATCTAAATTATTTGACCGCCAGAGGCCGCAAAGCCGTCGGCGCCGTTTATGGTTTCGCCGCGACCACGGCTTTGCGCATGCCGTCACGAATACATCACATCTTCGCCGATCTCTCCGCCAGGTGATGCAGCACGGATATACCTTATAAAGAGGAGCGCGGCGTGACTCCGCGGTCCCGCTTAGGAGGCTCGTCTGTATGTACAAACTCGCAGCTCTGCTCACGTTTTGGCTGGCGCTCTCTCCTTCATGGAGCCCTCAAAATGATTATGTATCGCAATGCATGGAGCGCTGCCAAGCGCCGCAGACGGATACGGAAACAGAGCGGCAGGAGATCGTCAACCTGGAAAAAGAAATGGCGCACGCGATCCAGTTAGGCGACGGAACGTTTTTCCGGCGCGTCTATAGCGACGATTTCACGGGGACGCTTTCTCACGGGGACGCGGTCAACAAGACCGGCTTTATCAACGCCGTGCAGTCGACCGCAGTCAAGTACGAAGCTTTCTACGTATCGGATATTAGGATACATATTTTCCGTGAAACGGCTGTGGCAACTTGCCTATGGACCGCCCGCGCCATCGTGAGAGGCCAGGGGGTGAACAGCCAAATGCGCGTCATGCACATTTATGTAAACAGCGGGAGCGGTTGGAAAGTGGTCGCAAGCCAAGCAAGCCCCATGCCGCCTTACACGCAGCAGACTTTGTAGTTTTTCTTTCGGATAGTGGCGATTACCGCGGACGTTTTTCTGCGTGAGCGGGTTTCCTCAAGAAGCAAGAGCCGCGCGTTCCGCATTGACCGCTGCTCCAATAATCCCCAACTCATCGTTCGAGGGAATCACTTCAAAGCGGCTACCTTGCAGCGGGCTCATCTTCACCATGTCGTGGACATTCCTCTCGAGCAACCCGATATCGATGAATTTCGCATTGGGTCCTGTAATGTAGAACTGGCCGGGGCCTTCCATGTGGATACTCGTTGCGGTGGCTGCCGCCAGCGCACGGTGACAAAGAGCCACAAACTCCGAACATCGCGCGTCGCCCGTCTTGGCATTCGCAAAAACTTCTTCCGGTTCCATGTCCATGAACCTCAGCCGCATCGAGCGATATCCCAAGATGCCTTCCAGATGTCCGCGTCCCCCGCAGCCGCAGAAATTCTCTTTGGGATCGAGAGTGACAACCGAGTGCCCGCCTTCCCAAACGCCTTCGCTCCAAGGATAGCGGCCAAACCCGATGCCATTTCCCAGGGTCCATACGCGATTCAGTTTGTGCAGTTTGCCGCGTGTCGCGGCAATTCCCGCGGCCATGGCGTCCGCGTCATTGAAAACACGGACGGGAACTTCTTTGCCGTCCAAACGCAGCGCGCCGGCGAGCGCTCCTTGCAAATGGAATCCCTTCACTTGATGCAGATTGGGGGAATCTTCGACAATTCCATCGCGGATCACGCCGGGGAATCCCAATCCGATGGCGTGAATCTTTTCCTCCTTAGCGAGCGATTCGATTTGCTCACGGATGCACTCCGCGATTTTGTCCGCCGGCATGGCCAACAGCGCATCTACCGAATCTTCTTTTTCCGGATATCTGCGAAGCGGCCCGACGACCTTGTCGCCTTCCACAAGCCCCACGGCTATATGTTCCATCACCAGTACACCGGCTGTCCTGCGCATGATTTGCCTGCCTATCGTGTTACTGAGTCTTTGCCAATTTGTTCAGGCCGTTGAACGCCGCCGTCTTGTAACATTCCGCGAGCGTCGGATAGTTGAACACGCTATCGACGAAATACTCGATGGTTCCTTTCAACGCGAAGACCGCCTGCCCGATGTGCAGCAGCTCGCAAGCGCCTTCTCCAATAATGTGCACGCCCAGCAGTACCTTCGAATCAGGATCGAAGATGAGTTTCAGCCGTCCGGTGGTGTCGCCGCGAATCTGTCCTCGCGGGATTTCCCGGAAATACGCGATGCCTACCTCGTAAGGCACGCCTTCGTCCGTGAGTTGCTCTTCCGTTTTGCCGATAAACGAAATTTCAGGAATTGTGTAAATTCCGTACGGATAGAGAGCTTTGTTCGATTTAATCGGGATGCCAAAGGCATTCGCAGCAGCGATGCGGCCCTGCTCCATCGAGACGCTGCCAAGACTCGGAAAGCCAATCACGTCGCCCACGGCAAAGATATGCGGCTGCTTGGTGCGGTAATCCGCATCGACCTGGATGCGTCCTCGCAAATCGGATTGCAATCCGGCTGCTGCGAGATTTAACTCATCGACGTTTCCTTGCCTGCCGATGGCGTAGAGCAATGCTTCGCCGGAAACTTTCTTTTTGCTTTTTAGGTTTGCCACCACGCCGGCTTCCGGCGAGTCTTCCACACTCTCCACTTCCTCGTTTAGCCGCAGCGTGACGCGCCGGTCGCGCAAGTGATAGCAAAGCGCTTCCACCATTTCCGAGTCCGCAAACTCCAGCAAGCGGGGGCGCTTCTCGATGAGCGTCACACGCACGCCCAGCGTCGCAAACATGCAGGTGTACTCGACACCAATCACACCGCCGCCCACCACGATCATCGTTTTGGGAATTACCGGCATTTGCAGAATCTGGTCGCTGTTGATGATCGTGTGGTTGTTGAAAGGAACGAGCGAGGTCGAAGCCGGCTTGGTACCCGTGGCGATGATGATGTTCGCGGCTTCATAATCGGCTTGGCCGCGAGAACCAACCACTCGAACGTGATGAGGGTCGACGAAGCTTCCCATGCCGGTGAACACTTCGATCCCATTCCGCGAGAGTTGTGCGCGGATCACATCGATCTCGGTTTTGATCACATGCTGCGCGCGGAACGCCAGATCCGCCATAGTGATCTGTTCCTTCACGCGGTAATTGACGCCATAGATTCCCTGGTAATGAAAGCCGGAGAGATGAAGGACCGCTTCGCGAATGGTTTTGCTGGGGATTGTTCCGGTGTTGATCGCTGTTCCGCCGATCACTTCGAGTTTTTCGACAAGCGCCGCGCGTTTGCCAAACTTCACCGCTTGAATCGCCGCGCGTTGTCCCGCGGGACCCGAGCCCAGCACGATGAGGTCGTAACTTTCCATGGCGGCTGTAGCGCGAAGCTGGAAAACAGCCGCGCAAGTATACCACCCTGAAATTTATTGTCTTCGGTGCGATAACCTTTTGGCAGGCTTGGCTTTGCGCAAGACCACCATCGGGCCAGCCGCCGAATTAGACGTACAATCACTACGTTTTTGGAATCAAAAACGAAATTCCTGGCTTGTGCGATATTCGAGGAATCCTTCTGGTGGAAATCCACGTCCAAAGAAGGGTTGGCGTTCTATGAGCAATACTCTAAGGCCTCATCATGCTCGATAGCTTCCTGAAAGACATTCGTTACGCACTGCGGAACCTGGCAAGAACTCCCGGTTTTACCGCGGTTGCCGTGCTTACTTTGGCGCTCGGGATAGGAGCGAACACGGCGATTTTCAGCGTGGTAGAAAATGTGCTCCTCCGACCCCTGCCGTACCCTCACCCGGAGAATTTAGTTGAAATTTGGAATACTTATCCGCCGCAGGTCCCCCGCGCAGGACTGTCTCCCGGCGATTACGCTGATTGGCATCAGCAAGCCGCCAGCTTTTCGGAGATGGGGGCCTATGCGGAAATCTCAAAAGGGGTCAACCTGACTGGCGAGGGTGAGCCGCAGCGCGTTCTGGTTGGGTATGCCAGCTCTGATCTTTTCCCCTTGCTTGGGGCACACGTTGCCGTAGGCCGCTCCTTTGTCCCGGAAGAGAACCGCGCCGGTAGTTCGCCAATTGTGATCTTAGGCCATCGTCTTTGGCAGGGCCGGTTTGGGGGTGATCCTGCTATTGTCGGCCGTACGGTTACCCTCGACAACAAGCGTTACACTGTCGTTGGCATTCTTCCCGCTGGTTTCCAGCTTCTACGCTGGGCCGATTTATGGATGCCTCTCGGCCAATATGACGACGACCTGACCGAGCATATTCATCACGCGTTCGTTGCCATCGCGCGGCTCAAACCGGGCATCAGCCTTTCGCAGGCGCGTGACGAAATCGGGCGGCTCAATCAACAAGAAGCAATCGCCTATCCCGATGCTCATAAGGGCTTTGGCGTCCTGGTACAAAAACTGCAGGACGCCTCTCGGGCTAGCTTGCGCAGTACTTTGCTTGTCTTGTTCGGCGCGGTTGGCCTTGTCCTTCTGATCGCCTGTGCCAATATCGTGAATTTGCTCCTGGTGCGCAACGCCGCGCGCGAACGAGAAATTGCCGTGCGCACCGCCTTGGGGGCAAGCCCCTGGCGATTGATCCGTCAGTTGCTCACCGAAAGTACTTTGCTCTCCCTGCTGGGCGGAGTGCTGGGCGTGTTTTTCGCCATTGCGGGACTTCGGGCCTTGATGGCGTTAGTCCCTGCCGATCTAGCTATCTTGAATGGAACCGCCCTGAACGGTTCGGTCCTGGGATTCACAATCTCAGTTTGCCTCGCGACGGGTCTGGTTTGCGGGTTGCTGCCCGCGGTGCGCACGCTAAAGACAAATCTGGCCGGCGTGCTGAAACAGGGAAGCAAGGGAGCCAGTTCCTCCGGGCATCACAAAACCCACAACTTGCTGGTGATCTCCGAAATCGCCATGGCTCTCGTGCCTCTGATCGGTGCGGGCCTCCTCCTCAGAAGCTTTCAACACCTGCTGGAGGTCGATCCCGGCTTCCGCCCCGACCACACCCTGACGATGGAAATCCAGCAGCCCGCTCTCCCTTTTGCGCAGCTCAACCAGCTCTCCCAGGAGCAGCAGCTTAAGCTGGCCGAGAAGCAGTCTTCGCAGTTTGAAAGAATTGCTACGCAAATCCGTGCCCTGCCTGGCGTCAAGGAGGCGGGCGGAATCGACGATTTGCCCCTTGGCAATGAGTTTCGCCAAGCGTCGAGATTTGTCATCGAGGGCCAGCCGGTTCCTGCCGCTGGCGCACGGCCGGTCGCGCAGACTCGTAGCGTGAGTCTCGGCTATTTTTCTTCGCTGGGAATTCCATTGCGCGCAGGCCGCTACTTCAACGAGGACGACTGGAAAGTCCTGAACATAGTCATCAACGAGAGCATGGCGAGGCGCTACTGGCCCCGTGGAGATGCGCTTGGCAAGCGCGTCGATTTCTGCTCCCTCGACGCAAAACCTTGCTGGTTTTCAGTTATCGGCATCGTCGGCAACGTGCACCAGTTTGGACTCGATGCCGGGCCAACCTTTGACGCCTATTTCGTTGGCGGGTGGACACCCTATCTTGTGGTGCACACCGCTTCCGATCCCGCCACCGTTGCGGGCGGCATAAGAGACGTGGTCCACCAAGTGGATCCCAATTTGCCGATTACTCACATAACGACCATGGATGGGCTGCTCTCGGATTCCGTTTCGCCTCGCCGTTTTTCCGCGGTCCTGATTGGGATCTTTGCCGCTCTCGCGCTCCTGCTCGCGGCTATCGGAATCTACGGCGTGATGAGCTATACCGTCAGCCAGCGCACGCAGGAAATTGGGCTCCGCCTGGCGCTTGGCGCGCAGCTCACCAATGTGCGCGGTATGATTCTGGGGCAAACTCTCAAATTGACCCTCATCGGGGTTGGGCTTGGCCTGGCAGGCGCCTTCGTTCTTGCGCGCTTTCTGGCTAGCCTCCTCTTTGGTATTGGCACCTACGATCCGGTTACGTATCTCGGCGTTGCGTTCTTGCTAGTCGGCGTCGCGCTCGCAGCTTCCTACATTCCTGCCCGCCGCGCTATGCGCGTGGATCCCATCGTGGCGTTGCGCTTCGAGTAGAAGTCATCTGGCTTTGTTGACATCCTAGCTTCGGCAACGAAAACCCGAGTCCAAATAGCATCGTGCGCGTTGACTTGCCTCAACGCGCACTCTAAGATGGCCGCCAAGGCAGGTCCCGCCTCATGATAGGCCAAACTCTCGGCCACTACCGCATCCTCGAAAAAGTCGCCGCCGGAGGGATGGGCGTCGTCTATCGTGCTTATGATGAGCAACTTGAGCGGGATGTGGCACTTAAGGTGCTTCCATCAGGCACGCTCACTGACAATTCTTCTCGCCGCCAATTCCGCAAAGAAGCTCTCGCGCTCGGCAAATTAAGCCACCCCAATATTGAAACGATCTACGAGTTCGATACACAAGATGGTATCGACTTTCTCGTGATGGAATATGTTCCGGGGAACACGCTTGCGGAGCGGCTTGGCAGTGGCGCCCTCCCGGAGAAAGAAGTCGTTGCCTTGGGTATTCAAATTGCTGCTGCGCTGGAACAAGCCCACGAACGTGGCATTGTCCATCGCGATCTAAAGCCTCGCAATATCGCTATCACGGAGCGGGGACAAGCCAAGGTACTGGACTTCGGTCTGGCGAAGTTGCTGCCTAAGGTGAACGAAGTGACCGCCGCTGACACCTTGACGGATACGCAAGCAGGCGCCGGCACACTACCCTATATGCCGCCGGAACAACTCCAGGGCGAGTCCGTTGACGCCCGCGCTGATATCTACACCATCGGCGCAGTTCTCTACGAAATGGCCACCGACCGTCGCGCCTTCCCGGAAGAGCTGCCATCGCGGGTTATCAATTCCATCCTTCACCACCCTCCAGTTCCTCCCCGAGCGCTCAATTCCCGGATTTCGCCGGAACTGGAACGCATCATCCTCAAGTGCCTCGACAAAGATCCCGGGCGGCGTTTCCAATCGGCTAAAGAGCTATCCGTGGATCTGCGGCGGCTCGGTGAGACAACGCCTAACAAGATGGCGACGCCTGCTCCTCGACCTTCGATCTGGAAAAGGATTCCGACGCCAGCCAAGTATGCGGTGGCAGTGCTTCTGACGATCGCTGTCGCGCTCATAGGGCAGGATTTCCAGTCTTGGCGTGTTCGACGGATGGCTCTCATTAGGCCGCAATCGGTGTTTGCCAATCAGGGCTGGATACTCATTGCCGCTCCTGAGAACTTGACGGATCAGCCGCTCTTCGACGAAACGCTGGGCGAAGGCTTAACCTTGGCGCTGCAGCAATCACATTACCTAAACGTGTTCCCACGCGCGCGCATTATTGACACATTAGGCCGCATGCAGAAGAAGAACGTGGCGCGCGTCGACGAAGTTCTCGGCCGGGAAATCTGTCAGCGGGAAAACGTGCAAGTCTTGTTGGTTAGCAGCATTCGCAGCAGTGGCGGAAGGTTTCAAATCATCGTTCGTGCGGAAGATCCAGCTACTGGTAACTTGCGGTTCGTCGAAAGCGAACAATTCACGCGAAAGGAAGAACTGTTTGACCGCGTTGATCACCTCGCCGCGCGCACCCGTAAGGATCTAGGAGAATCTCTCGCAGGCATCATAGAAAATAGCCGGCCTTTGGCAAAAGTGACTACGGGCTCGCTGGAAGCCCTGCAGCTTTATTCACGCGCCGCTGATCTTGTGGCGGAAGGGGATCCTGATAAAGCACAGCCACTATTGCAAAGTGCCTTGGAGTTGGACCAAGACTTTGCGATGGCTCACCGGCTATTGGCAACGATCTATTTAGCCGCGGGAAACCGTGAGAAGGAAGTAGAACATCTGACGCGTGCGTATGAGCTGCGCAGCAACGTGACGGACCGCGAGCAGCGGTTGATTGAAGCCAGCTACTTCTCAGTCCAGGGGCAATATGAAAGAGCCGTCGACAGTCTCCTTGCGTTGGTAAATCTCTATCCTAACGATCCTGATGCTCAGTACGAGCTCGCTCTAGCTTACCTTGACTCCGGCAACCCAGCTGATGCCGAAAAGTATCTGCGCCAGGTATTGAAACTCAATCCTTTTTCTTCGCCCGCTTATGACCACTTGGGCCGACTTCTCGCGAAAAGAAATGAAAATGCAGAGGCCATACAGATGTATCGGCAGGCTGCAAATCGAGGCCTGCAAACACCCAGTCTTCATTGGGGTTTGGGATTAGTGCTCCTGGGCCAAGGAAAAGTAGAGGAAGCCCGCGGCGAGTTTAGCCAGCTCCAAGGGGCAGGAAAAATGTACCAGAATATCGGCCGGCTGTACCTCGCACGCACAGAGATTTACGAGGGCAACCTTACGTCTGCGGCCGAGCGGCTCGATGCGGACATTCGTTGGGACCAATCTCAGGCCAGCAAGTCCGCGGAGCTTTTGCGCCGTTACTTGCTCGCATGTATTTTCATCGACCGGGGATTGTTCCCACAAGCACGCCGTCAGTTGGAGCTCATCCTGACTGCCGGCGAGCCAGAAGCTTTGCAGGCGGAAGATCTCCGAAGGGCAGGCACGCTTTACGCCCGCATAGGAGATGTCAAATCTGCCGAAAGTGTACTACACAAGCTTCAGCTTCTTGGGTCAAAGCTCCCTAGCTCCTTCAATAAGAGCTGCTCTCAGAATCTGGCGGGAGAGGTTGCATTGGCACAAGGAAGATTCGAGTCTGCTGTCGAATTGTTCTCGGCGGCTGAGGCCGAATATCCGCGATTTGCATCGCACGAGGGTTTAGCTCGTGCGTATCAGGCTCAAAGCGATTGGAATCGCGCAGCTGCGGGATGGCAAAAGGTCCTCCAGGATCGCGGGGAAATTCTCCAAGATTCTTTTCCCGCAGATTGGGTCGTGGCTCACTTGGAGCTTGGTCGCGTTTACCGACACCTAAGCGACTCCGCCAAAGCGCACGGCGAGTACGAGGAATTCCTTCGAACCTGGAAAGACGCTGACGAGTTGCCGGTTCGCCAGCAGGCCCTTCAGGAATGGCATCAGATGACCGGCGAGATGTACCATCCGTAGCCAGAACCCCGGGAATTCGAATGGAGGATACGCCCATGGAATTGGGATTGCTTTGGCCGGATCATTGTCCGGTCTGGCCTTGTCGCTTCTTGGTTGTCGCCGCCGCAGTCGTACTTATTGTTGGTGTGGTGTTAGTGCGCAAAATGATCAGCAAGCAAGGCCCGCCCAACTAGGGCAATCTCTCTTCAGCGCCTGGGCTTAATGTAATGGCTTGGGTTCGTGAACAACCCGCAATTGCGGAATAGTGATCGCGTAGTGGGTGTTTACGAAAGAACGGATTGCGCCTCGGCATTTCAATTGATGTTGCTTCACACCTAGGGCGGAACTTCGAAATGTCAGGATATGGGTGCGCCTTAACGTATGGCGGGCCTTTGCGCTTGTGCGCAATTCAATGCAGAGACTTCTGATTGCCTGGCGTGTGTTCGAAAGCGTGAAATTCAAATTCCAGCAAAGCCGGCAAGTGTTGTGCGAAATAGATCCAGTCATGCCCGCCTGGATATAGATGAAACTCATGAGGAATATGCCGCGACGTTAGCAACTTGTCTAACGCCGCCGCACCCGAATCGAAGCCGTAGTCGTCTTGCGAGCCGCAGTCGAAATAAATCCTCAGGCCGGCAAGATTTGCGGTGCGCGCGATTGTCAGAGGATCGTTTTGATTCCAGAACGCGGGATCGAATGGGGATCCAAAAGCATCACCAAGAAAACCCAACCGGTTTAATTGCCCGGAATTGTGCGCACTGATGTTCTGCATGTTCTCGATAAGCGCAGCACTGTGCGCTCCCACCGCTGCGAAAAGCCGCGGATGGCGGAACGCAATATGCAGCGCGCCGTATCCGCCCATCGAGATCCCTGCAATTCCGCGTGACGCGCGCCCCGCTTCGGTCCGATACCGCTTCTCGACACCCGGCACGAATTCCTGCAAGAAGAAATCTTCGTAGCGCCGCTTTCCATCGCGCGAATTGAGGAAGAAACTCGTACCACCAGCCGGCGTCACGATCAAGAATTCTCCCAACTCATGTTGTTCCCACAAGTCTTCGACAAGATTCATCCCGCCTGAATGCACCAGCATCTGCTCGTTATCTCCCAAGCCGTGGAGTAAATAGAGGATGGGATAGCGGCGCGTCTTCTCCGAATCATAGCTGGACGGAAGCAGTACGCAGTACGGGACGGCCCGCGCTAGAATTGTGCTCGGCAGGGAAACGCACTCAGCACGTCCCGCGGCACTCGCTTGAGGCGTCAGAAGAACACAGGCCACGCAGCCGACTAGCAGCACCGTCATCGCGGCGCGCCCAATTTTATTCATACCGCAGGGCCTCGACAGGGTTCAGTCGCGCGGCTCGGGATGCCGGATAGAGCCCCGCGGCGAGGCTCACGCCGACCGAAAACAAAATCGAGAGCAACACGAGCCACCACGGCACGGAGAAAACGTGCGCCGACGGCAAATTTTGTCGATGCAAATATATATTTGTGCCCCAAGTCAAGGCTCTTCCGATAAACCAGCCAAATCCCACTCCGAGAATTCCGCCGAATAGCCCCATCACGCCTGCTTCCACAAAAAACAGTTGCTTCACGTCGCGATCCGCCGCGCCCAGGGCTTTCAGAATGCCAATTTCCCGCCGCCGCTCCAAGATCGCCATCACCAGCGTGTTGATGATTCCCAGAGTAGCCACGGCCAGTGCCAGGCTCCCGAAAATGAACAACAATGCATCGAATATCGTGAAAAACAATTTCAAACTGCGCGACGCGTCCAAAAGTGAAAACGTTCCGAATCCCATGGTCTTAATCGCATTTTCGATTGTTTCTATTTGTGATGGGCTGTTCGCCCGCACCGTCAAACTCGCATACACGGCCTTCCCAGTTGGCGCGCGCACGGCATCCCGAAGATCGTTCACCTGTGCCGCGCGAAGCGCTGAGGCCACCTCGAGTGGAATCAGCAGGCGTCCGCTCCCGAACCCGCCAAAACCCGCTGCCGGCTCCGTCTCCACAATCCCCACGATCCGCAGTTTTTTCTCGCGCGGAACGATGGAAAACCCTCCGGCTGCGCCATCACTAGCTTCGCCGTTCGCACCGCCCGTTCCCGTCTGCGGCGCAAGTGCCTGCCGCTCGGCGTAGCGCACTACCAAGTCTTTTCCGATCAGCGTCGCCGTCTGCTCGGACAAATCCTTTGCAAATTCGAGTTGAAGAATCGCCTCATCCACTTTCGGTCCCGAGAAAAAACTCCCTTGTATCCCATCGTACGAGCCGTTCCCTCGCGCGGAATCCGGCACTCCCGCGACAATCGTGGAGTAAGGATTCCCGTTGTAGCGCACTTCCGTCGGAAAACGAATTTGTGGGTAGACTTCAACCACGTTCGGGAGATGTTCCAATTCTTTTCGTGCGTCGTCATCGAGGGCACGTTCTGCCTTCGGTGGCAACGGGTTTGCCGCAGGACGCCGCATTCCTTGTATGTTCCTTCGCGCCGTCACGAGGACGGTATCAAACAAGCCGGAGTTCGACAGCCGCTTCGTCGCCAACTCTTGCAAGCCCACTCCAAGAGAAACCATCGCCACAAGAGAAGCCACTCCTACCGCGACGCCCAGTGTCGTCAGCGAATTTCGCAGCACCGCTTCGTGCAAATTCCGAAAAGCCAGCTCACCGAGGTCCCCCGCCTTCATGATTTCACCCCGTCGGTCAGCAGTTTCCCATCCGCAAGCGCGGCGATGCGGTCCGCGAACCGCTCTGCCAGCGGCCGTTCGTGTGTCACCATCACGATCGTCATGCCCAGCTTTTGCTGAATTTCTTTCAGCAGCAGCATGATGGATTCTCCGGTCGCGCTGTCCAGATTTCCCGTCGGCTCATCCGCAAAGAGAAGCGTCGGCTGATTCACCAGCGCCCGCGCCAACGCTGCCCGCTGTTGCTCGCCTCCGGACAGTTCGCTTGGCCGGTGCGTCAGCCGCTTTTCCAATCGCACGCGCTCCAGCGCTTCCTGCACTCGCCTTCCGCGCTCGGCGCGGTCCACCTCGGCCAAACGCAGTGGCAATTCCACGTTTTCTTCGAGCGTCATGCGCGGCAGCAGATTGAAGGACTGAAAGACCATTCCCACGGTCCGGCTTCGATAACGTGCCAGTTCGAGCGAGTTCAGCTCCGAGAGATTCCTGCCGTTCGCGAAAATTGCGCCCCCGGTCGGACGGTCCAGCCCCGCCATCAAATTCAGCAGCGTTGATTTTCCCGATCCCGAACTTCCCAGCAGCGCCACAAACTCTCCGGCGCGCACATCGAGCGTCACATCATCCACCGCGCGAATTATCGCCGTTCCCATTTCGTAGTGCCGCGATACCTGCTCCGCGCGCACGGCCACACCATCGCCTGTCGTCATCATCGTCCCTCGATGTTACTACGCATCGCGAGCCACTCGAGTTACCAATCGCTTTGCGATGCGGCTCCCAGCTTCTCCTGGTGGTCACTCTCGGCGCCTCCGGCAAGCTCGAAAAAGTGTTCTCAAAAACCCCTTGACACGAAAAGACCATCCTGCTAGTTGTCTAGCATTGCTGCTGGAAAAATAGCACATGACACGAAAACCCAAGCCAAACACCCTGTCCCGCCGCGAACGCCAAATCATGGACGTTCTCTATAAACTCGAAAGCGCCTCCGTCGGCCAGGTCCTTGCTGAAATTGCCGGAAAGCCCAGCTATTCCACCGTCCGCGCCCAGCTCCGCGTCCTCGAGGAGAAAGGCCACGTCCGCCACGAAGAACACGGCCTGCGCTACGTCTACGCCCCGGCCGTGCCGCGCGATGTCGCCCGCCGCTCCGCTCTTCGCCACCTCGTCGAGACATTCTTTGATGGTTCTACGGAGAAAGTGGTGGCCGCGCTCCTCGGGGGTGAAGTTGCCCGCATCTCTCCGGAAGAACTCGATCGCCTAGCCCGCCTCATCTCCAAAGGCCGAAAGGAGAGCTGAGCATTATGATGACGAGTACGCTTGCCGATTGTGAACTCTCGCTCGCATTCTTCTCGGCGTGCTGCGCCAAAGCCACGTTTCTTCTCATCTGCGCATTGCTGATCGTAATCGCCCTGCGGCAGCGTTCTTCCGCGGCACAACGGCACTGCGTCTGGGCGGCCGCCATTCTCGCCTCGTTCGCGCTTCCTTTTTTCTCGCTACTGCTTCCGGCGTGGCATTCCGCGACGCTTCGCAAAGCCGCCGCACTCTGGAGTCCCGCACACGCGAATGTAGAAAGCTCCATCTCGCACACAATCCCTTCAAGCTTCATCAATGTCACAGCTACCTCTCAGTTCTTCAACAAACTTGCCGGCGCCGCGCTTCTGGCCTGGGCGCTCGGCTTCACGTTCGTTCTACTAAGGCTTTTAACGGGTCTAGCTCGACTCGCGTGGGTCTCCGCGCATGCGAAGCCCCTCTTCGACGACAGTTGGATGCGGTCAGTCTTGGAATTCTCCGTGTTTCACAATATCGCTCGCCCCGTCCGCCTTCTGCAATGCAACAGTTGCATCGCGATGCCGCTCACTTGGGGAATCTTCCGCCCCGTCATCGTCCTGCCTTCTGGCGTAGCGCAATGGTCTGAAGGCCGCCGCTGCATGGTGCTTTCCCACGAGCTCGCGCACATCGCACGCCACGACTGGTTCCTTCAGATTTGCGCCGAGCTAGCCCGCGCCATTTACTGGTTTCATCCCCTTGTCTGGCTGGCCGCCGCACGTCTACGCCAGGAAAGCGAACGCGCCTCCGATGATGCCGTCCTGCGCTCCGGAATCGCGCCTTCCAACTACGCAAGCCAACTACTCGATCTCGCCAGGACCCTGGAGAACACCGGCCGCCTCTGGTCCACCGCTCTGGCCATTGCGCGTCCCTCAAATCTTGAAAGGAGATTTGCCGCTATGCTTAATCCGTCCATCAATCGAACCCGTTTATCCCTGAGAACAAGAATCCTTATTCCAATTATCGCTTTGTGCCTCTTGTTTCCGCTTGCCGCGCTTCACCTGACCGCGCAAAATCTTTCCGGCAAAGTGACAGGCTCCATCCACGATCCAAGCGGCGCAGGTGTTTCCAACGCCACGATCATCCTGTCGAATCACACAGGCAACACCGTCGATATGACCACCTCCGACCGCGACGGCAACTTCCTCTTCAAGGCGTTGCCTTCGGGTACCTACGAACTCAAAGCTGTGAAGCCCGGATTCCAGGTCTACCGGCTTCCGCAGGTCAATCTCGTCTCCGGCAACGATTTCTCTCAAAACATCTCCCTGGAAATCGGCACAATCGTGGATGAAATTCAGGTTGTTCCTGCTGGCACGAAACAACCGCTGCCTGTCGGCACCACGGGCAAGCCTTCACGCCTTCGACTCGGTGGCGAAATTGAAGCGGCAAAAATCATCTCCAAAGTCCAGCCCGTCTACCCTGATGGCGCCCGGTCGGCTGGCATAAGCGGCACCGTTATTCTGCACGCCGTCATCAGCATGGAGGGCAAGCCGCTCTCTTTGCGAGTGATGAACAGCCAGATCGATCCCGACCTTGCCCGCTCAGCCGTCGAAGCCGTCAGTCAGTGGCGCTATACTCCTACGCTCCTCAACGGAGAGCCTATCGAGGTCGACACCACCATCACGGTGATCTACTCCCTTGAATCCTCTAATTAGTGTTTCAGATAAAGGACGCAGCCGGAAAGTGGACGGCAAGTGTATCTGAAATCAGATCTAAGCTTGCTAGTGCTATTTCTGTTGACTGCACTCACAGCAGCTGGTTGTTCTGCAAGACGCCCAATCGGAGCCACGAGCCCTCCTTTTCGCCTGGAGTCAGTGGACGGCGAGTCAGTTCTTTTTTCGCCCTCGATTCCAAATTCCGATTCAAACAATTCTCCAATTATAGTCACGATGAGTGTTCCTTCACCCCAGGGATCCGAGGGTACGAATTGTCTGGCCGAAGAGGG
>DATDHE010000427.1:0-3592 GCA_036521695.1 Candidatus Acidiferrum sp.
CCTCTGGCGTACTCGTAGTAGCTTCCCGGCTCCGTTAATCCTGCAATCTCCAAACTTCTTCGCATAGTCGAGATTGGCCGAAAAAAACATGTCAAAGGGTGCACCATTCTGAAGCTGTTGGAAGAAGTTGCCTGATGAGCCGTAAATCAGCTTCACTTCCTTTCCTGTTTCCTTCTGAAATTTAGCTGCGACATCTTGCATCGCAAATTGCAGGTCGGCTGCGGCAGCCACCGTGATTGCTTGGGCTGCACAAAATTGACAAACAAACATGATCGCCAGAAGCGTAATCAGGTTCCGTGTCCGCTTGCTCATACACCCTCCCCTATAACGTCTATATTTAGCGAATGCCAATCTCAGCCAGAAACAAGTTGCGTGGAACTATCGAAGAAGTCCAGTTGGGTGATGTCATGGCCCATGTGGTCGTCCGGGTGGGTGACAATCTCATTGAGAGCGCCATCACACGGCGCAGTGCCGACGAGTTGAAGCTCAAGAAAGGCGACACGGTGTTTGCTGTTGTTAAAGCCACAGAGGTAATGATTCAGAAGGATTAACTCTCACTGCACATCCACAATTTTCAACGTCGTGACCTGTCGCACCCAACGAGCCATTCTCTTTTCATCCGGGATAACGATCCGGTACGGCCCGGCTTTTGCATCCAGTGGTTTTCCGTCCTGCAAGAAGGCAAGAACAATTTGTTTGTCGGTAAAGTCGGGGTCAATCTCAGGAAGGGCGATGACGGCACTGTAGCCGTCGGCAGCTTCCACGAGAAGACATGAAGCTAACCGCTTGCCTCGCATGGAGTGTCCGAACTCAACGCCCCCTTTTTCGAGAACTGTCTTCAGTGCCACGCCCTCGAATGTGGCGTTATTCTCTGCCCCATGAGTCGCGACCTTGACGTGGGGCAAGGACTCGATGTCCGACCTCGCCAACACAGTCTGTTTTCCGCCCTCCGTTTGAATGGTGAGTTGCTGGCATTGCGCCAGTGCGGCACTCAGCAGCAGAACGAGTAGCACGTGTGGAAAGGGTCGGTTTTTCATGAGTCAAACCCGCAAGATCATTACTTCCGTAGCCTTTATGAGGGCTGCGGCAGTCTGTCCCCGCTTTAGCTGCATTTCTCTGGCAGAGCGTGCCGTGATGATCGACGTGATTTGCTGACCACCGATTGAAACCATGACCTCAGCTATCAAACCGCTAATCTGCACGGACTCAATTCGTCCCACCAGTTGATTACGACCACTCACGCGCCGGACTTCTTCTTTGCGTTGCTGCTCGGTCTTGCCACGGGTTCTGAAAAGCAATCTGTCCACTTCGCTCTGCGGGATACGATGATGTCCTCCCACAGTCTGATTGCTTCGAATCTTCTTCTTGTAAATCCACTGCTTAATCGTTGGAAAGCTGATCCCCAGTTGCAAAGCTGCATCTCGAAGCTTCAGCAGTCCCTCAATATCCCGTTCGGATTTGCGGTTCTTCTGCATCGGGACGCAATCGTAGCGACAACGAAGTTCTCGGTCAACTCAGTCGCATCCGCATGAGTATAGCCCATGGGCTCATCGCACAACGGACTAAATCGTACAGTTCTGGACAATCGAATCGTATGTAATGTACACTTGCGCGTTCTGTCCCAACCGATTGATTTTTCGAGGTCGAAATGCGCAAGGCCTACCTGTTTATCGCAGCGGTTAGTTTTTCGCTTTCGTCATCCTTGACCTTTGCTCAGGCCCAAACGGGAGCGAGCCTTTCCGGCGTGGTGACGGACCAAACCGGCGCAGCCCTTCGCGATGTCGCGGTCACAATCAGGAACGTCGACACAGGTGCAACGCGCACGATCGCGACCGACGGCGAGGGGCACTATCAGGCGTCCGGACTGCCTCTGGGACCCTTCAAGATTCGTGCGGCAAAACAAGGGTTCGCCGATGAAACGCGCACCGGAATCAGCCTGGCGGCGGGCCAGGATGCCACTGTCGACATTAAGATGCAGCGGAGCACGCCCGACGCCTGCGGGAGCGGCCACGAGTTCGCCACCACCGACTGCACGCTGACCTGGCACGGTATCACACTGTACGGTGCATATGACATCGGCACCGGCTGGGTCAGTCACGGCTTACCGGAAAGCGGCTATAACTATGAAGGCGAATCTCTGGTGAACCGAAACGGTTATCAACATCGATTCGTGGTCGCACCGAACAACCTGCAGCAGACGGGTCTGGGCATCCGGGGCAAGGTAGAGTTTCTAGATGGCTGGTACGTTGTGTTCAACGCTTCAACTGGGATCAACCCGCAGTCCGGCCTGCTCGCCAACGCCTCGGAAACCCAGATCGCCAACAACGGTCTTCCCAGGGCCAGCTATTCGTACGCCATCGACGGCGCGCGCGCGGGCCAACCCTTCAATGACGAATACTATGGCGGTATATCGTCCACGCATTTCGGCACGCTGACCTTCGGTCGTCAGCGCGCTCTCGGCACCGATGCGATGCTCCTTTACGATCCTGCCGGCGGCGCCTATGCCTTTTCGTACATCGGGTATAACGGAACGATGGCGGGCGGCGGCGACACCGAGGACAGCCGTTGGGACGACGCCGTGAAGTATCGCCTCACCTACGGGCCTGTCCATTTCGGCGCGATGTATAAATTCGCCAATGGTTCTGCCGGCTGCTACTCGGCCTCCGCAACCTGGACTGCCACCACCTGTACGCCGCAATCGGCGCATAACAACGCCTATGGATTCGACCTCGGCGGAGACGCCGGCAAGCTCTCCGCCGACTTCGTCTTCCAACATTACAACCAGGCGATCAGCGTATTGAATCCCTTGCTGGGACCTCAGAGTCCCACGGCGCCATATCAGTCGACCACCGACAGCATCAATACAAACCCCATCAACGGGGGTCCCGGCATGGGGCCCAATCTGATCGACCCGAACGGCACCGTATATGGCATCGTGACCGACAACAACGCGATTATGGTCGCTGCCAAGTATAAGTGGGACCCGTTCAAGTTTTTTGCCGGCTACGAATACATCTGGCAGAATAACCCGGCGAACCCGTTGGGCGTGGGCGCCTCGGACCAGGGCGGTTATTTCATGAGCGGGGTCGAAGACAACAATCTTGATTCTGAAAAGTTGGCGAATATCTGGTGGACGGGCGTGAAGTACACCTACCGTAGCAAAACCGACTTCACTTTCGTCTGGTATCAACAGCGGCAGAATGACTTCCGCGTTCCGCCGGCCTGCTCGCCCTCAGCCGGTTTCCGCGCCTCCTGCGCGGGCACCCTCAACGAGGGGTCGCTCTATGCGGATCATCACTTCACCAAGCGTTTCGACGCTTTTGCCGGAATTGCGTATTCCTGGGTGAGCGGCGGTCTGGCCATCGCCATTCCTCATGGCCCCGGCGTCCCCTATAACTCCGACAACAACTTTGCTCCGACAGTCGGTGGTCGTTTCATCTTCTGATCGCTTCCGCGGCGGGCTCAGTCGAGAGCCCGACAAGGGTGGTCATGTAGCCCCGTTTCTTGAGATCGGCCGGGGCGCCGGCATCTTGAATTATGTCTCGCTCCTGAAAGGCTAGGCCCTTTTGCGAAAGACACTCTGGCAGCCAAC
>DATDHE010000428.1:0-16993 GCA_036521695.1 Candidatus Acidiferrum sp.
GGAGCCCAACCCCAGGGTTGGTAGCTGGCAAAAGTCCAGCCGAAACCGGGATCCCACATCCATTGACCCATGGTGAAGGGCGACCACCCCAGGCTTGCGCCAAAGGGGCGCCAGCCATACCCGTAACCTCCGCAGGAAGACCAAGCACCGTACGTATAAAGATCGGCGTACCCGGGCGCGTAATAGGGAGTGTTCGTGTATTGAAGAGAAGCATTCGTTGCCGAAGAAACGGTATCGATGCGGCCGGAGACCCAGTGATCGAAGTCGTCATCTGTGGGAAGGCGGCCGATGTTCACGGAATCCTCGCCTGCCTTCATAGAGAGGGACTGTCCCTTGCTAAGCTGCGTGGTCTCCTTCTTGTGCAGGACGGAGGCGTGGCCGGTTATGACGCTCACGTTGCTGCCATCGTCAAAGTTGTTGAGGCGGAAGGAGCTCTTGCCGTTGGCCTCGACCGTGAAGTCGCCCCCTGTCACGCTGAAGTAGTCCTCGTTTGCGGGATTCATGTAGAAGGAAGCGGAGCCCTGGCGGAGAACCAGACGCGTGGTGCGTGCGCCATCGTCGAGTGAAAGATCGAAAAATTCGAGAACGGTGTTCTCGTTGAGAAAAGCCATCGCGCCATTCTCAAATTCGACCTCCGCGCGGCCGTCGTCCGTGGCAATCACGTAACCCTGACGGATGGGTAGATTGGCCTGCGCCTTTTCCCATTGTGACTTTTGGTCCGCGAGCGGATCTCCATGGGCTTCCCGAGTAAAGCGCACATCGCCCTGAACGAGACTGAGGCGAATGACGCGGGCGTGGCTGGAGTCGGCGTTGGCCGGTTGGAAGCCAGCCCAGAGAGCGAAGAACGAGAAGGATAGGAGCGAACGGAACACGATGCTAGAAGTCATGGGTCACCCCCATTGGCGACGCTGGCTGATCATCAGCTATATCGTTAGACGGATAGCCAGCGGGACAGGTTGCGCCCGTACAACCCAGAAGTATGGTCTCGCCGGGTAAAGTCCGCGTCAAGTGGTGAGTACGGGCGGGCGAGCAATACCAGCCGCGGCGAGAGGCTTGACGGCACAGCTGATGATTTGCTTCATCAAAATATTTATGAACATTCTATGAGAATTTATGCCTTCGCGGGTTGACACACCGAGGTTGAATCGCTTGTTTCAAAATAGGAATGCTCACTGGCGCGTGCCGTGTTCCGGGGGACACTGGCGCGATTTACTCACAAGTTGCTCGCGGGATGGGCAGTCAGCGGCATCACATCATTCAATCCGGTGCGCCATTCTCGGTCCTGGATTCCGGAGCTGGCACAGTGTTTCTAGGATCGGGATCCGCTCCAGGCGTGCTGACGGCCAATCTGGCGCCAGGGGCTACGATTTCGAGCGCTCAGACCAGCGGGGGCATCGGCACTCGGATCAACGGTTACTTGAATCTCAGCGCGTTCACGCCGGCACCGCTTCTCTACCCGGCAAAGTGCGATCCTATAAACAATCCCAACTTCTGCACAACCGGCTTCGGAAACCTGGGACGCAACACCTTCCGCGGGCCGGGTCAGCAGAGCTGGGACCTCTCGTTGATCAAGAACTTCAAGATTACCGAGCGGCAGGAGCTCCGATTCACTACCGATTTCTTTAACATTTGGAATCACGCGAACTTCGCCAATCCTGCTTTCACTGACGTGGAAGGGGGCAACTTCGGAAAGATCACCAGTACGGTGGGAGCGCCGCGGCTTATCCAGTTCGCTCTGCGGTATTCCTTTTAGGCGAGGAGTCGGAGTCGGAATAAGTCCTGGCGGAGGGTCATGGCATGCCGTGCCCCTACTCAATCCGCGGCGTCTTAGGACTCAAGTTTGATGATCGTGCTTCATTGCAGTAGAGATTCCTCTGTAATTCAGAGAGCGGGAATCTCTGCGAGATCGGTGTAAATCTTTAATCCTAGACTCCGGCCCACTCGCACCATTTCATCCGCGCCAGCCGAAGAGCCTCCGAAGCGAAGAACGGCATCGCACTTTTCCAGAAGCCTGACCGCGATGGGATGAAAAATCTCGTTGAACGGTTCGTCGCCGATTTTCTTGGAACCGGCAAGTTTCACAAGCGGAAGGGCCAGCCATTCGCCCAGAATCGGGATGTGCCCCGCGCGAAAGATGGGCAGCGCATACGATTCCATCTCGTGAACGTTTCTCGCGATCAAGGCGGGATCATATACTCCCAGCAGACATATCCAAATAAACGCTCCACCGGCTAGATTGTTTTCTTTTGTCAAGCGTTGCGGTTAACTTGAGGCTATCCGAGCGGCGGCCCAGCGGCCGGCTGATGGACTCTCATGGAAGAAAATCTTCTTTCTTTTTTCCGCGCACGCCAGGGACATTTCAGGCTGGAGTCCGGTCATCATGGCGATCTGTGGCTCGAGCTCGAGACCCTGTGCCTGCATTCCCGTGAAATACAGCCATTTGCCGCTCGACTCGCCGCAAAACTCCGGCAGCACAACGTCGAGGTAGTTTGCGGCCCGCTAGTCGAAGGCGCTTTTGTCGCGTTGCTAGTCTCTCTTGAACTCGGCTGCGATTTCGTCTACGCCGAGCGCTTCGCCAACACCGCACGCGAAGGTTTATACGCGGTTGAATACCGTCTTCCGAAAGCGCTTCAGTCTGCAGTCCAGGGCAAACGCGTTGCGATCGTCAATGACGTCATCAGTGCTGGTTCAGCTGTCCGCGGAGCCTTCTCCGATTTGCAATCCATCGGAGCTCACGTTGTTGCCATCGGGGCGCTCCTCGCGCTCGGAGATTCCATCGCCGAATTTGCAGAAGAACATCATCTCCCGCGCGAACTTCTCCGCCGCATGCCTTATAACTTATGGACGCCTTCGCAATGTCCTCTCTGTGGCGCGGGACAGTCACTCGAAATCAAGGGCGCCTCCTAAATCGTTGACGGAGATCTCTAGACCTAGCCCAACAAGTTTGCAGGACTGGGCCCCGCTAAAAATCCTCCGTCCAAAACTAAATTCTGCCCCGTCATAAACGAGGCCCGTTCCGAGCACATCCACACCACGCCTTCGGCGACTTCCCTCGAGGTTCCAAAGCGGCCGATCGGATGGAGACGCAGCACGCGCTTATTAATCTGCGGATCGCGAAACAACCGGTCGCCCATTGCCGTTTCGATTACGGCAGGGCACACCGCGTTTACCCGAATGCCCCTGCTCGCGTTTTCCAGCGCGGCCGACTTCGTCAACCCGATCACGCCGTGCTTGCTGGCGTTATAGGTAGCCGCTCCCGCCCCGCCCATGAGGCCCCCGATCGACGCCATGTTTACGATTGCCCCGCCACCGCCCTGTTTCAGCATCTGCTTGATTTCGAACTTCAAGCACAGCCAAACGCCCTTGAGATTAATGTCAATCACGCTGTCCCAGTCTTCCTCGGACTGCTCTGTAATCGGCTTCCAGTTGCCCTCGATCCCCGCGTTATTGAACGCCACATCCAACCGCCCAAATTTCTCCACCGTTTTTTGCACCAGCGCCTGCACCTCAGCAGCTCGCGAAACATCGGCCTTCACGAACAGCGCATCGCCGCCAGCCGCGCGCACCTGGTCGACCGTCTCTTGCCCCTCCGTTTCGCGCCGCCCCGCAACCACCACCTTGGCTCCCGCCTTCGCAAACAGCACCGCCGTATCGCGCCCGATCCCCGAAGTCCCCCCGGTGATAAGCCCCACCTTGCCCTGCAATTCCGTCGTCATGTTTTCTCCCCATGTGGATCACGATCTGGACATACCGGTAGGTTGCAAGTCTCAGGCCGGCGCTCCAAAAAATAAAGTACGCGAATGTCAGAACTTCGTGATGTCCACCGGCGTGAGGCCCTGCTCCGCGCAGTGGTCGTGGTAACGCTTCAAAAAAGTTTGCCAGTTTTCGGTAGCGACCGTCTTGCCCGTATGGTCGACAAAATCCAGCGCCCCCTCAATCACCGCAAAGACAATCGTGTCTTCCTTGCCCACCATTCGTGGTGAATGCGTTGATCCGGCCACCTCAAACACGACGTCGCCCGCTTCCGAAACCCACCCCTCGTCGTAAGTCCATGCGCCCTGGACTGTGTACACGACAACGGTCCCTGGGTGAAAATGCATTTGCAGCGCAGCTCCGGGATGCGACCGGATAAACAAAATGATCTGCCCCGTAATCGGATTCAATTTGATCAACTTGATGAAATGCCCTTCGGCCCAAGGCACCCATGGCAGATTCTTCGGGTCTGTATGGCTGGCAAGCGCCTGATGAACGGGGTGAGTGCCCACAGCGTTGTTCATAATCCACCAACCCAATGGCCCGGCCGACGAATATCGGACAAAAATGTCCGACGTTCTGCTCGCGGTCATTTCGCGCGTAGCCTAGCACACTACCGTATACCGTGGGCCGAATTTACGATCCACATTGGCTACGTTCTGTAAGAAGCGTTGATGCGGACGTATTCCGCGGTGAGGTCGCAGGTCCAGTAGCGCGCGCTGGCGTTGCCGGCATGCAGATCCAGAACGATCGGGACGTGTTCGGCGAGCAGGCGGTTGCTGGCAGCCCGTTCGTTAAAATCGAGCGGACTGCCGCGCCGCAAAACAGGGATGCCCGCCATCTTCATATCGACTCGCGCAGGATCGAACGCCACTCCGGAGCGGCCGGCAGCCGCGAAAACACGGCCCCAGTTGGGATCTCCCCCAGCGAACGCGGTCTTGACAAGCGGAGAGGTCGCAATCGTTTCCGCGATGCGTTTGGCTGCGGCTTCGGTTTTCACGCCGCGCACTTCGATTTCGATCACGCGCTGCGCGCCTTCGCCGTCGGCGACGATCTGCAACGCGAGGGACCGGCAAACGTCTTCGAGCGCCGCAGTGAAGGCGCGATGCGCCGTGCTTCCGACGCGAATCGCGGGCGTGCCGGCCGCGCCGTTTGCGAAGACCGCCAGTGTGTCGTTCGTCGAAGAATCGCCGTCGATGCTGATGCAGTTGAACGTACGCGAGCAAACATCGCGCAGAGTTTTTTGTAGAAGCGGAGGCGCGATGGCGGCATCGGTCACCACGAAGGCCAGAGTGGTAGCGAGGTTGGGGTGAATCATCCCTGCACCTTTGGCGCAGCCAACCATATGAATTCTCTTGCCCGCCATCTTGAAAGATGCGCCGGCGGTTTTTGGGCGAGTGTCTGTGGTGCAAATGGCGAGCGATAGCTCCGCAAAGGAACGTGCCGAAGGCCTGCGGTTACGCGTGAGCTTCGGCAGCGAGCGCAGAATTTTTTCAACGGCCAATGGCACGCCGATCACGCCCGTCGAGCAGACGATAATATCATTTGGAGTGCAGCCGAGCCGCTTAGCTGTTTCCGCGACGGTGCGTTGCGCAGCGGCGTGGCCCGCAGCGCCGGTTGCGCAGTTGGCGTTGCCGGCATTCACAATTGCAGCGCGCATGCGCCCTTTCGAGGCGCGCAAATGTTCCTTGGAAATGGTGACGGGCGCGGCGACGACAAGATTTTGCGTGAACACCGCAGCGGCGGAAGCGGGAACATCACTCGAAATAATCGCGAGATCGAGCGCGCCGGTTTTTTTCAGTCCGCAGGCGATGCCTGCGAACCGAAATCCGCGCGGAAGGGATGCTTCGGAAAGTGCGTGCTTCATCAACGGAATATCCGTGTGATTAGCGCGCCGTCCCCGGAAGCGACCCCCTCTCCTCTGCAGCGGAAATTAGGGTGTTCAGCTGAACTGCCGTTTGCATACTCATGGCGTGGCTCCTATTTTGGTGGTTTTTCTGTGAAGACGTTCTTCCAAATCCGTGATGGCTTTGCGGACCGCTTCCGGCGCGGTGCCGCCGGGAACTTTTTTTGCGGTGAGCGCCGCGCTGACGTTCAGCCCAGCGGAAAAATCAGACTCAAATGCCGGAGAGATTCTCTTCAAATCTTCGAGTGGCAATTCCGTCCAGACTTTCCTCTGGCGCTCGGCTTCGCGGAGAACTTTGCCAATCAGATCGTGTGCCTGGCGGAACGGAACGCCTTTGTGAACAAGGTAATCCGCAGCTTCGGTGGCCAAGAGAAGCGGATTGGATGCGGCGGCGCGAAGACGATCCTCATGGAATGCCGTGCCAACCAGTGCGCCTGCGGCAACCTGAATCATATCGCTGACTTGATCGTGCGCGGTGAAAAGAGCTTCCTTATCTTCTTGCAAGTCGCGCTGGTAGCTGGTGGGCAAGCCTTTGAGTGTCGTCAGCAAACCGAGCAGGGCGCCGGTGATACGGCCGGTTTTGCCCCGAATCAATTCCCACGAATCTGGATTTTTCTTTTGGGGCATGAGGCTGCTGCCCGTTGAATATTCGTCCGGAAGAATCACGTACGCAAATTCCTGCGATGCGAAGATCACGAAGTCTTCGGCGAGGCGAGAGAGATGGGTTGCGATGCCGGTAAGCGCGAAAAGATAATCGAGCGCAAAGTCGCGGTCACCGACCGCGTCGAGGCTATTCGCCGTGATGCGCGAAAAGCCGAGTTCGCGCGCGATGGCGTTGCGGTCGATCCCGAAGGAATTTCCCGCGAGCGCGCCGGAGCCCATCGGACACGCGTCGGCGCTCGCTGAGGCGTGTTGCAACCGCGTGATGTCGCGCAGGAAAGCTTCCACGTGCGCGAGCAGGAAATGCGAAAGCAGAATTGGTTGCGCGTGCTGCATGTGCGTCATGCCCGCCATGGGCACGGTTTCGTTCTTTTTCGCTTGCAGCACCAGCGCCTCGATTAGTGCAATCAAGGCACGGCTGCTAAATTCAGCAGCATCCATCACGAAGAGACGGAAGTCCGTGGCGACGAGTTCGTTGCGGCTGCGGCCGGTGTGGAGCCTCCAGCCGAGGGGGCCGATTTCTTTAACGAGAGCTTTCTCGACGAAATGGTGCACGTCTTCGGCGTCCGCGCCAATCGATTCGAGCCAGACTTCATCGCTTTCCGCGCGCAGCCTGACCAGATCAAGGGCGGAGAGGGTCTTTCTGACCTCTTCCGTGGAGAGAACGCCAATGGGTTCAAGCGCTTTGGCCCAGGCACGATCAACGGAGATCTCATACAGCAGCAGACGGCGATCGAACGCAAAGGAACGCTGGAACTCGTCGAAGTGAGCATTGGGCTGATGCTCGAAGCGTCCACCCCAGAGTCGGTCATCTTTGCGTTCGGTCATTGGCATTCTTCAGTGGTTGCCAGGAGGGGCAAGGCATGCCGTGCCCCTACAAGGACGATTCAATTATTGCTGCCTTCGGCTTTTGCTTTGGGACGAACCGTGACAGGCAGAGCGAAAAGGTTGATGAAGCCTTCGGCGTCCTTTGGGTTATAGCGGCCCATAGTGAAGCTGGCTAGGTCTGTGCGATAAAGCGAGAACGGAGAAACGCGCTTTGTGACGGTGAGCGTGCCTTTCCAGAGTTTCAGGCCGACCGTGCCGGTGACGCGCTGTTGCGAGACGTTGAAGAAACCGTCCAGCGCGGCGCGCAGAGGAGAAAACCACAGGCCGTAGTAAACGAGCTCGGCGTAGCGAAGCGAGAGCGCTTGTTGAAAATGGCTGGTTTCGCGGTCGATGGTCAGCGCTTCGAGTTCGCGATGCGCGGTTACCAGCAGCGTGCCGCCGGGCGTTTCGTATGCGCCGCGGGATTTCATGCCCACGAGTCGGTTTTCGACGATGTCGCTGCGACCGACGCCGTGCTTTGCCGCAATTTCGTTGAGCGTGTTGAGAACTTCGACGGGACCGAGCTTGGCGCCGTTGACGCTGACGGGCGTGCCCGCTTCAAAGCCGATCTCGACTTCTTCCGCTTTGTCCGGGGCTTTTTCTGGAGAGACGGTCCATTGCCACATGGCTTCGTTGGGCGAATTGGCGGGATCTTCGAGTTCGCCGCCTTCGTGGCTGAGGTGCCAGATGTTGCGGTCGCGGCTATAGATGTTTTTCTTGCTTTGCTCGACTTGCACGTTGTGTTTCGCGGCGTAGGCGATGGCGTCTTCGCGAGAATCGATGTCCCACTCGCGCCACGGCGCGATGATTTGCACGTTGGGCGCGATGGCTTTGTAGGCCAGCTCGAAACGGACCTGATCGTTGCCTTTGCCAGTGCAGCCGTGCGAGAGGCCATCGGCGCCGAGTTGCAGGGCGAGTTCAGCTTGGCGTTTGCCGAGAATGGGTCGGGCCATGGAGGTGCCCAGCAAGTAAGTGTGTTCATAGACCGCGCCAGCGCGGAGCGTCGGCCAGATGTAGTCGCGAACGAATTCTTCGCGCAGGTCTTCGACGTAGGCGGTCGAGGCGCCGGTGGCAAGCGCCTTCTTACGAGCGGCTTCGAGATCTTCCTGCTGTCCTACGTCGCCGATCATGGCGATGACTTCGCATTGATAGTTTTCTTTCAGCCACGGGATGATGATGGAGGTGTCGAGCCCTCCGGAATAGGCGAGAACTACTTTTTTGGGTTTTGACAATTGCGTTTTCACGGTTCCTCGTTTGAAAAAAGTTTGAGAGTGTAAGGTTCAAGAGTTCAAAGACGGGCACGGCATGCCGTGCCCCTACGGATACGAAAAATCGTAATGCAATACCCTGCATCAATGGATCAGAACAAAGTATGCAGGATGGCTTTCTGCACGTACATGCGGTTTTCCGATTGGTCGAGGACGACCGACTGCGGGCCGTCGAGGATTTCGGGCGTAACTTCCAGGCCGCGGTGCGCCGGAAGACAGTGCATGAAGACAACGTCCGGAGCGGCGAGAGCTATCAGTTCCGGGTTGACCTGGTAGGGTGCGAAGACGGCGCTGCGGACTTCGCCTTCGGCTTCGAAGCCCATGCTGGTCCAGGCGTCGGTGTAGACGGCTTGGGCGCCGGCTACTGCTTCGCGCGGATCGGTCATGAGCTCGATTTTGGCACGGGTTTCTTTGGCTACGCGTTTGGAATCGGCGACGACTTCCGGCGCGGGCTGATAATCGTGGGGCGTGGCGACGCGAAGATGAACGCCAAGGCGAGCGGCGAGATACATCAAGGAATGGCAAACGTTGTTTCCGTCGCCTACATAGGTGAGTTTGAAGCCGCGCAGTGCGCCGAATCTTTCTTCGAGAGTAAAGAAATCGGCGAGTGCCTGGCAGGGGTGAAATTTATCCGAGAGCGCGTTGATCACGGGAATGCTAGCGTTGGCGGCCATTTCTTCGAGGACTTTCTGGTGGTAAACGCGGGCGACGATGCCGTGGACCCAGCGATCGAGATTGCGCGCGACATCGGCGATGGACTCGCGGGCGCCGAGGGAGGCGGAGGCTTGCGTGTGATCGAGGAAAACGACGGAGCCGCCCATGCTCTGGATGCCGACGTCGAAGGTGACGCGGGTGCGCAGGGAGGGCTTTTCGAAAATCAGCGCTATGAATTTGCCCGTAAGTGAGGAAGCGTAACGGCCCGGGCGGGCTTTGATTTCCGCGGAGAGTTGGAGCAGGTCGCGGGTGTGCGAGGGACTCCACTCCGCTCCGGTGAGCAAGTCATTCGACAAAGAAATAGGTGTAACGAGCGCAGATGTAGTCATTGTTTCACCTTGCCGCGGCGAGGGCAGCGGCCTTTTGCGGGGTAGTTACAAAAAGTTGTTCGAGAAGACGAAAAAACTGGCGCACTTGCGCGCGGGTAACGAGGAAAGGCGGCAGGAAGCGCAACGTGAAATCGTGCGTGCAGTTGATGAGCAGTCCTTTGAGCAGGGCTTGCTGGACAAAGGGAGCGCCATCAATGGAAAGCTCGATGCCAATCATCAGGCCTTCGCCGCGGATTTCACGAATAAAGGGGAATTTTGCAGCGAGCGCGGAAAGGCCCTCACGCAATTCGGCGCCACGCTCGCGGATATTTCCGAGAAGTTTTTCGTCTTCAATGATATTGAGAAATTCGAGAGCCGTGGCGCATGCGAGCGGGCCGCCCCCAAAGGTGGTGCCGTGCAAGCCGGGCGAAACGCGCTGGGCAACGGCTTCGGACGCGAGGATCGCACCGAGCGGGAGACCGGCGGCGAGCGGCTTGGCTATCACCACGACGTCGGGCTTCGAGGAAAACTTTTGGTAGGCGAAATAGCGGCCAGTGCGTCCCAAGCCGCATTGGATTTCATCGGCGATGAGCAGCGCGCCATTTTTTGTGGCAAGGGCGCGGGCGTGGTTCCAAAACTCTTCGCTGACGGAATGAATACCGCCCTCGCCTTGAATAGTCTCGAAGAGGATGGCGCAGACAGTGTCGTCAAATTTGGATTCGAGATCGGCGACATCGTTGAAGCGGACAAAGTCAACCCCAGGCACGAGAGGAGCGAAGGGGAGGCGGTATTTTTCCGTGGCGGTGACGCTTACGGCGCCAAACGTGCGGCCATGGAAGGAATTTTCGAGCGCCAAGATGCGGTGCTTACGAGCCGGAGAGGCTGGCGCATCCACGGAAGTGCGGCCGTAAAGGCGTGCCAGTTTTAAAGCACCTTCGACGGCTTCGGCGCCGCTATTGGAGAAAAACGCGCGATCGAGACCCGACCATTGCGCAAGTTTGCGAGCCAGGGGGCCTTGAAAAGAATTGTGAAAGAGATTGGAGAGATGGACTGCGCGCGCGGCTTCGCGGCGGATCACTTTAACGATGCGCGGATGCGCATGACCAAGGGCATTGACGGCGATGCCGCCAAGAAAATCGAGATATTTCTTGTCCCGTGAATCATAAACGTAGCAGCCGCGCCCATGCGTGAAGATAATGGGCTGGCGTTTGTAAGTCGGCATAAGAAATTGATTCGCATCTCGTAGAATGGACTTCGCTTTCGATGCGCGAGGAGACGCCTTCATTGGCGTTCGGACAGCGGAAAGCGTGGCTTTTTTTGTGTTGAGGGTGCGCATTATGCCGCCGAGAGGGCCGCGTGAGCGTTGGATTGGGGCTCGCGGAGTACGCGGGTGCCGGGAATCAGTGATGGGTTGTCTTCACCGCTTGGTTCGGCAGAATGAGATGCCAGGAGAAGTGCATCGGGGGCGGAGCCGCCGACGATACGCACTTCGCGGACGCCGCCTTCGAGGGCGCGCTTGGCGGCTTCGAGCTTGAGAATCATTCCGCCGGAGACGACACGGCACTGGACGAGCCGCTCGATCTCTTCGCAGGTGATGGCGGAGAGGACTTTTTCGCCGTCGAGAACGCCAGCAACATCGGTGAGATAGATCAGTTGGTCGGCTCCCAGGAATTCGGCGCAGGCAGCGGCCATATGATCCGCGTTGATGTTGTATAGCTCATTATCAGGGCCGAGGCCAAGGGAAGGAGCGACGGGAAGGAGCCGTTCGCGCCAGAGCGATTCGATGAAAGCGTTGTTCAAGCCAGTGAGATAGCCGACGAATCCAAGACTCCCGGCCACTTCTCCAACCGACATGGGCTCGGCAAGAAAACACTGAGCATCGGCCGCGGAGACGCCAATCGCTGGATAGCCTTCCGCGGAGATGGCGGCGGCGAGGCGCTTGTTGAGCAGGCCGGCGAAAACCATGACGGCGGCGTCGCGCGTTTCGCGGTCGGTCACGCGGAGGCCGGAGACAAACTTGCTTTCAATGCCCATGCGTTTGAGGGCTTCGGTGAAGGCGCGGCCGCCGCCATGGACAACGAGAATCTCGTGGCCTTCGTTGGCAAGGGCAGCGACCTGGCGAGCCAGGGAACGCATCGTGGCGTCGTCTTCGAGCAGAGCTCCAGCGAACTTGATTACGGTTTTCATTGAAGTGCGATCTTCTCCTCGATGCCCAAAATATGGTTGAAATTCTGAACGGCTTGGCCTGCCGCGCCCTTGCCAAGATTGTCAAGGCAGGAGACGACGATGAGACGCTGGCCAGATTTGTCCAGGGCGAAGCCGATGTCACAGAAATTGGTGTGCGCGACGTGCTGCAGTTCGGGCAATGTACCCGCAGGCCAGATGCGGACCATTGGCCGTCCGGCGTAGAACTGGCGATAGAGGGCTTCGATGGCGTCAGGCGATTGTTGTGCGGAGAGCGCGACGTAAATGGTCGAGAGAATGCCGCGAGCCAGAGGCAGAAGATGGGTGGAAAAAATGAGCTGCGATTCTGTGAGGCCGGTGTGCTCGAGAATTTCCGGTGTATGGCGATGCAAAAAAAGATTGTAGGCTTTGAAATTTTCGTCGACTTCGACGAATTGCAGGTCACGACGGGGGTCTTTGCCGGCGCCGCTGGCGCCGGATTTGCAATCGCAGATAACGTTTTGGTTCGAAGCGATAAAGCCGGCTTCCGCGAGCGGGCGCAGTGCGAGGATGACGCTGGTGGCGTAGCAGCCAGGATTCGCGACCAGGCGGGCTTTTGCGATTTCTTCAGTATAGAGTTCGGGAAGGCCGTAGACCGCTTCGCCCAGATAATCGGCATGAGGCGTGGGTAGTTTGTACCAGGAAGTGAATGTTTCCGGCGCGCGGAAACGGAAGGCGCCACTCAAGTCCACGACGCGCAAGCCAGCTTCGAGAAGCGCAGGAGCGAGTTCGGCCGAGACTTCATGAGGCGTGGCAAGAAAAGCGGTCCCTGCATGGGACGAAGTGACGGAGTCGAGAGAAAGCGGGCGAAGTGGAGCCTGTCCCCATCCGCGGAATTGGGGAAAGAGTTCGGCGATACAGTTAGCTCCGTGCGTTTCCCGCACGTAGAAAGTGGTGGAAGCAACGGCGGGATGACGCAGGATAATGCCGGCAAGTTCAAGGCCGGTGTATCCAGTGACACCAACGACAGCGACTTGGCGAGGATCTCTCATTTCACCAGGGCTTCAATCTTTTTTTGCAGGGAATCGCGAGTTCGCTTGCTGGGTGTGATGATGAGAACGGTGTCATCTCCCGCGATGGTGCCGGCGATTTCTGGAAATTTCGAGGCGTCCACGGCGGCGGCCAGAGGCTGGGCGCCACTGGGAGGAGTTTTCAGAACAAGCAAATTTTCCGCTGGGCGAATATCCAGCAGAAATTCGCGAAGCGCGCGCGAGAGCGGAGGTAAAGGGAGCGTTCCATTACCGTTTTCTTCGGGAAGAACGGTTTCGGGCTTGTAGCCTTCCTGAGTCTTAACGAGGCGGAGCTCTTGCAGGTCGCGGGAAAGAGTGGCCTGAGTGACGCGCATCTTCTGCTGAGCAAGGCGGCGGCGAAGCTCTTCCTGGCTGACGATGGGCTGGCCGCTGACCAACCGCAGAATTTGACCGTGGCGAAATGTTTTTCCGGCGCTCATAGCTAGTACAAATATACAGCCTCCTGCATTTTTATACAATTGTTTTTGCATGCGGGCAACTGGTTTTTCGCAAGTGGCCTGCGGATGGGATTGTCGGGATGATACGGAGTGCGGAAATAGGCTATGCAGGATTCGCAACCTTCGGTGGAAGGAGACTGGATTTTCAGGGCCAGGAGTGGTTACCTTTCTTGTTGGCTCCAGTTTGCGCGCTCCATGGCTATACCTTGCAAAGTAACGGGATGCAAGAACGACTCGCCGCCAGCCCTCGCCGAGCAGCAGCAGGTTTGCGTTTTGCACTTCACGCTATCGATCGAAGGAAGCTGCGCGGAAATGAGACGCGAGACGGCTCTCGGGAATGCTCCGCACGACCGGCAGAAGGACATCATGCGCTTTATTACGGAAAGCGGAGAGCGGTTAGCGCGCGTTGCCACCAGCGGCTTGCACTTGACCGATGATTTGAAGGCGAGAATTCTGAGCACGTTTCTGACGCTGATGAACCTGCGGGAAAACCTGGATCGCGCGAACATGCGGAGTTCCTTCGGGCGGACCGGGCAGACGCGCTGAAGCATGGCCGGCAGCAATCCCCTCGCAAAGAAGAAAAGAGTCAGGCGCCGATGTAGCGGGCGTAGAGAGAACGCGCGATGGCCGGGTCTTTTGTGCCCTTCAGAATAGCGCGGCCATCGGCGAAGACGGTCATTTGATACGGGTCGACGCGAAAACAGAGCAAGAATTCGTTGTGCCGGACATCGGAGACGGTGGCCGCAAGCCTCTCCTGCAACACTCCCAGATCGAGAGTACGGCCGCGCTCGTGAATTTGCACGGAGTCTCGGCCGCAAAGGGTGATGTGAGGCTGAGCTTGTCCCTGAAGATAAGAGAATTCCCGGCCGGCGCAGGCGCGGCAGGCTGGGTTTTGGGCGACGCGGACGGACTGGAAGTGGCCAGTCCAAACATCGCACGAGATCAGGCGGTTATGAAGAGCTTTTTCGCTGCCGACAAGGAGCTTGAGGGCTTCAGCGACTTCGAGAGAGGCGATAAGGTTGACGATGGGGCCGAGGACGCCAATGGTGTCGCAAGTCTCCTCAAGTCCATGGCCGTTCGTCGAGGATTCGAGGAGGCAGGCGAGACAAGGAGTTAGGCCGGGGCGCACGGTCATGGTCACACCATAGCTGGCGACGGCGGCGGCATAGATCCAGGGCTTGGCGGATTGCACGGCAAAGTCATTGATGAGGAAGCGAGTCTCAAAATTATCTGTGCCATCGAGGATGACATCGAAGCCTGCGAGCAACTCCTCGGCATTGCGCGGGTTTAAGTCCGAGACCAAGCCTTCTACGGCGACGCTGCCATTGACGGCGCGGAGTTTGCGCTCGGCGGCAACGGCTTTGGGAAGGGCGGAGCGGGCGTCGTTCTCGTCGAAAAGAGTTTGCCGCTGTAAGTTGGACGGTTCGACGAAATCGCGATCGAGAATTCTGACGCGGCCGACTCCGGCGCGCACGAGAAGACCAGCGGCAGCCGCGCCGATCGCGCCGCAGCCCACAATCACAGCACTGGAGGCGAGCAGGCGCTGCTGGCCTTCTTCACCGATTCCGGCGAAGAGCATCTGACGCGAGTACTTTTCCTGGAGCGAATCGAGCAAGCGCGGACCCGATGCTGCGGCGACGGTCATCGTCCCCCTTGCACCATCATAACGCTAGAGATAGCGGGATGGGCAACGCCCTTGTGCTACCCTTCGTCTGAGCGATAGTGAGCATGAAATTGAGATGGTGCAGAGAGCTAAGGGGAACTGTCGTCTTCGCGCTGCTATTTGTGGCGGCGAGGAGTTATGGACAGGCACAGGCAGAAAGACAGGCCCAAACGCCTAAAGCCGGAGGTCCCGTCGTTGCGGTACAGATTGTCACCGAAGACGGGCGCGTACTTTCGGAGTCTCCTTCAGGACTTGCGGTTGAGGTAGGGAAACCACTGAATAGAGAGCAGGTTGCACAGAGCCTTCGCGCGCTGCATGGGCTGGGTGATTATACGGATTTGAGGGCGGTTGTGACTCCCGTGGACAGCGGCGTGCGGCTCGATTTCGTGGTTCGAGAAAGCATTTTCTTTAATAGAGTACTGATTGATGGGTTGACGCCACCCCCTACGGATACATCCGCTGCCGCGGCGATGCAGATCACGCTGGGGCGGCCGTTTCGACAAGAAGACGTGGACGAAGGGTTGGCGCGCCTGCGCGATGTATTGAAGGAAGAAGGCCTGTATACGGCACAGGTCTCGGCAGAGAACGTGCCGTACCCCGCCACGCATCAAATGGACATCCTGGTGCATGTAAAGCCCGGGCTGCGGGCACGCGTGGCCTCCGTGGAACTGAAGAATGGCACGGCGTACCGCGACGTGGAGATACTTTCGCGATTGAAGATGAAGCCCGGACAGCCGGTGACGACCGCGCGCATACAGCGCGGGACCGACCGGATCCGAAAATTTCTGGTGAAGAAGGGGCGGCTCAGCGCTCGGGCGACCGTCCGGCGAGGCGAGTACAACGCGGCGAACAATACGATCCCGCTGGCGCTCGAGGTCACGGAAGGTCCGCAGGTGGACGTGGTAGTGACGGGCGCGAAATTGTCCAAGGGAGAATTAAAGAGGCTGGTTCCGGTGTATCAAGAAGGCGCGGTGGATGCAGACCTTCTCGAGGAAGGGAAACGGAATATTCGTGAGCGGCTGGAACGCGATGGATACTTTGACGCGCAAGTGAGTTACACGACAGAAACCAAGGAAGTGCAGGTCAAGGAACAGAAATCGAAGGGCACGGAAGAGGTGATCACCTATCACATCGAAAGGGGCGACCGGCATAAGCTTGTGGGAATTGAGATCAGCGGGAACCACTACTTCAGCACCGAATTGCTGCGGAGCCGGCTGCAAATCTACGGCGCGGCATTCGGTTCGCGAGGGCGGTTCAGCAGGCGGCTGATTGATGCGGACTCCCAATCGATGCAAGGTCTCTACGACGCGAACGGCTTTCTAGATGCGAAGGTGGACGGGCAGATTTCCGACAATTACAAAGGGAAAGAAGGAGACATCTTCGTACGATTCGCGATCCAGGAAGGCGCGCAGACGCGAGTGGCGTCGATCGCGATCGAGGGGATCCACGCGTTCACGGAGGACGTATTGCTGGGTGTGATCGGATCGACGCCGGGGCAGCCGTACTCCGATCTCAACGTAACCACAGACCGGGACAATATTCTGGCGATATATTTCAACGAAGGATATCCGGAGGCGAGCTTTACGTCGACGGCGGAACGGGTAGCCGCAGAAACGAGCGGAACCGCGAAGGGGACGAAAACCGAAACAACGAAAGACGAAAAAAGCCAGATAAAAGAGGAAGAGAAGGAAAAGAACATGAAGCCGGAGGTGGCGCAGGCGGCTCCTGTGAAGCTTGTGTATCACATCACGGAAGGACCGCAGACGAGGGTACGGCGAGTTCTTTTGAGCGGGTACCGGCGGACGCGAGTGGGAGTGATTCAGCGGGAAGTCCGCGTTAAGCCGGGGGCGCCATTACGCCAAGGGGACGTCGTGGAATCGCAGAGGCGTTTGTACAACCTGGGCATATTCAACCGGGTGACAATCGAACCGCAGAATCCAGACGGCACGGACCCTGAAAAAGAGATCGTCGTTTTGGTTGAGGAAGCCAAGCGATACACAATGGCGTACGGCGGAGGGTTTGAAGTGCAACGTCTGGCGAGCACGACAAATCCGACGGGAGGCGAGGTCCAGGCAGCGCCGCGCGGGATTTTTGAGCTGACGAAAGTCAACCTGACGGGGCGCGCTGATTCGCTCTCGCTAAAGCTGCGTGGAAGCACGATTG
>DATDHE010000429.1:0-13312 GCA_036521695.1 Candidatus Acidiferrum sp.
CCGGACGACATTGATGCTTTCCGGCGCCAGCGGGCTGATCACCACAATTCTGGGAATCGCGTTGGCCTTTTTTCCCGCGCAGCAGGTCACCTCTATCTTTTCTTATGAGGTTTGGATGGTTGGAGGCACCTTGTTTTTCCTCGGGCTGGCCGCGTTTTTCTTTTTTGTTTACGGGCGGCGCAAGACAGCGAGAAAACTCGCGGAGGCTGTTCCGGCTGTTTGAACGCGGAGCGCCCTAGCCTGGGCGTTCCCGCGATGACGATTTTGGGAGGCTGTGATGTCCAGCGGTGCGACAGCGGGAGTTCGAACGTACAAGAATTACGTCAATGGGGAATGGGTGGCCAGTGCTTCGGGCCAAACTTTCCCGGTCTACGACCCCTCGACGGAAGAAGTCATCGCACAGGTTGCCGCTGCCGGCGCCGCCGACGTTGATCGTGCCGTAAAAGCCGCGCGTGCCGCCTTCGACGGTGGGCCCTGGGCCACCACCACCGCACAAGACCGCGGCCGCATCCTTTTCAAGCTAGCCGAAAAAATCCGCCAGAACACCGCCCAACTTGCCGAAATCGAATGCCGCAACACCGGCAAACCCATCGTCGAAGCCGAATACGACATCGCGGACGTGGCCACCTGCTTCGAATACTACGGCGGCCTCGCGACTAAAGTCCTCGGCAGTGTAAACCCGGTTCCCGCCAATGCGCTCAGCTTCACTCTCCGCGAGCCCGTCGGCGTCGCCGGACAGATTATCCCGTGGAACTATCCTTTATTGATGGCCGCCTGGAAACTCGCGCCGGCTCTCGCGGCTGGCTGCACCTGCATTCTCAAGCCTGCTGAACAAACGCCGCTGACCGCGCTCGAATTCGCAAGCTGGTTCACGGAAGTTGGTTTGCCGCCCGGCGTCGTGAACATTGTCAACGGCCTTGGAGAAACCGCAGGCGCCGCGCTCGTCGCGCACCCCGGCGTGGATAAAATCGCTTTCACGGGCAGCGCCGCGGTCGGCAGGATCATCGTCAAAAGCGCCGCGGACACCCTGAAGCGCGTCACGCTTGAACTCGGCGGCAAATCGCCCAACATCTTCTTCACCGATGCCGATTGGGAAGCGTCCATCGACGGCGCGCTCTTCGGTGTCTTCATTAATCAAGGCGAAGTCTGTTCCGCAGGCAGCCGGATTCTTGTCGAAAAGAGAATCTATTCGAAATTCGTCGAGGCCATGACCGAAAAAGCCAGGCGTATCAAGCTCGGCGCACCCCTCGAACGCGAAACGAAGATGGGACCGCTCGTTAGCAAAGAACAATATGACCGCGTCAGCTCCTATCTCGAACTTGGCAAGAAAGAAGCAAAAGTCGCTATTGGCGGCGGCCGCCCGAAACAATTCGGCAAAGGCTACTACCTCGAGCCAACGATTTTTTACGACCTGGAAAACACCGCGCGCATCGCCCGCGAAGAGATCTTTGGCCCAGTCGCATCCGTGATTCCTTTCGACGGCGAAGCCGACGCCATCCGCATCGCCAACGACACGCCCTACGGACTCGCCGCCGCGGTCTGGACGCGCGACATCTATAAAGCCTTCCGCGTTGTGAAGTCGCTCCGAGCCGGCATCGTGTGGGTCAATCACATGCAGCCGACGTACGTAGAAGCGCCGTGGGGCGGCTACAAGCAATCCGGCTTCGGCCGTGAGCTTGGCCCTTGGGGACTCGAGGAATACCTCGAAACGAAACAGGTCTTCGTCAATCTCGACGAAACGCCGATCGGTTGGTATTAGCATTTGGGACATTGGCTAGGGTGTGGTCGGCGGCCAGAGAAAAAAGGAAAAGAAAATGGCTACCATTCAGATTCGAACTGAAATCCCAGGTCCGCGTTCGCGCGCTCTAATGGCGCGTCGCGAAACAGCCATTCCCCGCGGGCCAGCCAACGCCACACCGGTGTTCGCCGCGCGCGCGGATGGCGCAACAATCGAAGACGTCGATGGCAACAAGTACATCGATTTTGCCGGTGGCATCGGCTGCCTCAATATCGGCCATCGCTCTCCGAGCGTGATCTTTGCGATTCAAGCCCAGCTCGAAAAGCATTTGCATCTCTGCTTCGCCGTCACGCCGTACGAAGGCTATATCGCTGTGGCTGAAAAACTGAACTCACTGGCCCCTGGCAATTTCGCGAAAAAAACAATTCTGCTAAATTCCGGCGCCGAAGCCATCGAAAATGCCGTCAAGATCGCCCGCGCCTACACAAAGCGCCCCGCCGTGATCTGTTTCGAAGACGCGTTCCATGGCCGCACGCTTCTTACCATGTCGCTCACCAGCAAAACTCATCCCTACAAAGCGGGCTTCCAGCCGTTTGCCAGTGACATTTACCGCATCCCATTCGCCTACCCATATCGCCATCCATCCGGCACGAGTTCCGCCGACTTTGCGCATCATCTCGAAGACGCGTTCAAACGCTCCGTGGCACCGGAATCCGTCGCCGCCCTGATCGTCGAACCCGTTCTCGGGGAAGGCGGCTTCGTCATTCCGCCTCGCGACTACTTCAAGCTTCTCCAAAACATTTGCCGGAAACATGGCATCCTCTTCATCGCCGACGAAATCCAGTCCGGCTTCGCGCGCACCGGCAAGTGGTTCGCTTCCGAACATTTCGGCATCGAGCCTGATTTGATCACCATGGCGAAGTCGCTTGGCGGAGGCATGCCCATCGCCGCAGTCACTGGCCGCGCCGAGATCATGGACGCGCCCGGCCGCGGCTCACTCGGCGGCACCTACTGCGGGCACCCAGCTTCCTGCGCCGCGGCCCTCGCCGCCATCGAAACCATCGAAAAAGATGGCTTGCTCGCTCGCTCGGCTGCCATCGGCGAGCAGTTTGAAAAGCGCGCCTGCGGCTGGCAGGAAAAATGGCCCTTGGTCGGCGACGTTCGCGGCCTCGGCGGCATGTGCGCCATCGAATTGGTTCGCAACGCCGAAACCCGCGAGCCTGCCGACTCCGAAACAAAAGAGATCGCCAACTATTGCTATGAGCACGGCCTCATCATGATCACCGCCGGCACCTTCAATAATGTCATTCGCATTCTCGTCCCGCTCGTTGTCACCGATGAACAATTCAACGAAGGACTGGACGTGCTCGAAGCCGCGCTCGCAGGCGTCGTCGACCGCAAGCAGTCTGCGCTTTCTCACGCCTAGCTGCGCACCAAACCATGCACAAGCGCCCAATAACCGCGAGTCGCATCTGACATAGGGAGATCGCCAGGAGTATCCGATGCAAGACATGATTACAAAATCCGCTAGCGCGGCAGCCGAACTAAAAGACCCGCGGCTTTTTCACGAAGCCTGCTACGTCGATGGACAGTGGATGCAGGCAAGGTCTGGCCAAACGATCAACGTAGACAATCCCGCAAGGAAAGAAATCATCGGCAAAGTGCCGAAACTTGGCGCAGCCGAAACTCGCCGCGCCATCGAAGCCGCAAACACCGCCTTCCCCGCATGGAGCAAGAAAACGGCAAAAGAACGCGCGGCCGTTCTCCGCCGTTGGTTCGACCTGATGATGGCTAACCAGGAAGATCTCGCGCGGCTCATGACCCTCGAGCAAGGCAAGCCGCTCACCGAATCGCGCGGAGAAGTCGCTTATGCCGCCGCCTTCCTCGAATGGTTTGGCGAAGAAGCCAAGCGCGTTTACGGCGACACCATTCCTCAGCATCAAGCCGATAAAAGAATTGTCGTCATCAAACAGCCCATCGGCGTCGTCGCTTGCATCACTCCCTGGAATTTTCCGCTCGCCATGATCACTCGAAAAGCTGGCCCAGCGATTGGTTCCGGCTGCACCGTGGTGCTCAAGCCAGCCTCGCAAACTCCGTTCTCCGCGCTTGCTCTCGCCGATCTTGCTGAACGCGCCGGTGTTCCCAAGGGCGTGTTGAATATAGTTACAGGCTCGGCCATCGAAATCGGCGCCGAACTCACATCCAATCCCATGGTTCGAAAGCTCTCGTTCACCGGCTCGACGGAAATCGGCAAAATCCTCATGGCCCAATGCGCTGGCACGGTAAAAAAGCTCTCTCTGGAGCTCGGAGGCAACGCGCCGTTTATCGTTTTTGAGGATGCAGATTTGGACACCGCCGTCGAAGGCGCCATTGCTTCGAAGTATCGCAATACCGGACAAACTTGCGTCTGCACGAACCGCCTGCTCGTGCAAGACACCGTCTACAACGTATTCGCCGAAAAACTGGCCGCCGCAGTCAAGAAACTGAACCCCGCCCCCGGATTGGAAGCGGGTTCGACGCAAGGCCCGCTGATTGACGACGCAGCCGTCGAAAAAGTCGAAAGCCACATCCGCGATGCGCAATCCAAAGGCGCAAAAATTCTCGTCGGCGGACACCGTCACGCACTCGGAGGCCGCTTTTTCGAACCGACGATCCTCACCGACGTCACGACGGAAATGGCGGTCGCACGTGAAGAAACTTTCGGGCCCGTCGCCCCCCTCTTTCGTTTCAAGTCGGAAGCGGACGCCATTGCCCTAGCTAACGATACGGAATTTGGACTCGCCGCTTATTTCTACGGCTGCGACATTGCCCGCGTGTGGCGCGTCGCCGAAGCTCTCGAATACGGCATCGTTGGCATCAACACGGGAATCATTTCTACCGAGGTCGCGCCCTTCGGGGGCGTAAAAGAATCCGGACTCGGGCGCGAAGGTTCCAAATACGGCATGGATGAGTACCTCGAAATCAAATATCTCTGCTTCGGCGGCGTCGCTCCCTAAAGCCGTGACGCAAGCAGTCGCATCCTGCCTAGGGCCATACCGGCCCTAAATTGGATTAATGTCCTGATTTTTCTCCAGCCGTGCGATCAATCCCTGGATTTGCGTTTTCGCCTGATCCGGTGCCGCCGCAAGCGAGAGCTTCATTTCCTTCACTGCGGTTGGAAAATCCCCCTTTGCCGAAGCCATCCGCGACAGCTCGCCGTGCGTATACCACTCGTTAGGACGCTTCTCTATGTTTATCTTGAAAACGGCGAACGCTTCATCCTGCTTCTTCTGAATCTGAAGACCGCGCCCATATACGTGCAGCTGCACGCCGCTGGCTTTCTCCAGTGCTCTCGCAAAAGTAGCATCCGCCTCCTGCTTCTTTCCCATCGCCGCCAGAATCTGCGATTTCGTCAGCAGATTCTCGAACCTCTCTTCGTTCAGAATCGAAGTGTCTTCCCACTTCAATCCCTGCTCGAGGCTGCAGTTGCCGTCCAGGCACCACAACGCCGCCTCGTCATAGCCCGCCCACGAGAATCCTCCCGTGTTGCGCAGCTGATTGCGAATACTGCGTTCTGTTATCGCTTTTACATCCACGGATATCTGAAATGGAACCGCCAGTTTGTCCCAACGCAGTGTCGCGGCCGCCGACTCCGGCTTGATGTCGTCAAACGTATAGCTCAGCGCTTCGCGAAACTCCGCCGGGTGCGGCGTCACATCCACGCGCAAAGCGTCCTCTTTTTCGTCATAGCTGAAACTCCCCCAGGACGTTGAATTCTTCGAAAATATAATCGTCCAACGATCCGCGTTTGGAATTAGGTGCAATCCATAGGTGCCTGCCACCAGGGGCTTGCCTTCAACAGAAACGTCATCCGCAAACGTAATCGTTGTATTTTCGTTCGCCCCGGCGCGCCACACCTTGCCGTACGGGATGGTCTTCCCCCAAATCTCTCGTCCTCCCACCAGCGGCTCGTGATAGACGATCGTGATGTCCGTCAACCCAATCCGCTGCATCACCACAGCGCGCTGGCTCAGGGTCGGCAAATTCAATTCTGTCGCCTGGTTGCCATTTTTAAATTGCGCGTCCGCCCGGCCCGCTAGGCATCCCATTCCCACCATCAGCCCCAGAAATATTCCACACGCTTTACGCATGAACACACCCCTCCATTGTTCTCTAGCGAACGAAATAGGTCGCGGCAAGGCTAACTCTTTGCCTTCTCACCCCATTTGAGATAGACGCCGCGCTGCGTGATGTGTGAGCAGGTTCGCCGCGCGCAACTCTTCTTGCGACGCCAAAGCTTGCCGATAGACTCGCGTACGTGGGCGGAGGGTGCGTTCGATGGTGGGCCCGCAAACCGAACTCGGTGTAGAATGCAATCCGAACGGCTTCCCTGACTCAGAATTCGGCGGAACATAAAAGAGCTCACGGGACAGGAATGCCCTGAAGCCTGCACTAGATTCTTTCCTCCATGCGCGCCACAAAATTCGAGTTCGAACAGCGCTTCTGGATCATCGGCAGCATCATCTCGGCAGGCTTTTTGCTTTACTTTGTCGACAAAGCGAATTTCGCCGCCGGCCTTCTTCATGTACTTGCTCCCACACTTGACCTGGACAGCGCTCAAGGGCTTTTTTTGCTGCGGCTGATTTTTGGCGCCGGCGCCTTACTGATTTTTCTCGCGGCAGTGCTTCGCACCTGGGCCACCGCTTATCTGCGCACAGAAGTTGTCCATGACGTCTCCCAGCATTCCGAATCGCTGGTTGCCGATGGACCCTACCGCTACACGCGTAATCCTTTGTATCTCGCCAATCTGCCCACGGTCGCGGGCATCGGAGTCATGGCGAGCCGCTTGGGATGGCTGTTCATGTTGGTCGGGGCGTGGGTGTTTGTCTATCGCTTGATTCTTCGCGAGGAGGACGGACTGCTCCAAACTCAAGGCGACTCGTACCGCGCCTACTTGAAAGCGGTTCCCCGGTTCTGGCCCGCTCTCACGCCGCGCGTTCCGTCCGGCGGCGGCCAGCCGCGCTGGGGCCAGGCGATTGCCGGAGAAATGATTTTTTGGCTTTTCGGCGTCGCAGTGCTTTGCTTCGCCTTCACTCTCAACATCAAATGGACCTGGATTGTGTTCGGCGCCGGTTTCGCCGTTTATTTCATCGCCATTCCCCTCATCAGGAAGCGGGCAGCTTCATCTGCCGCGAAGCCTGAGCTGCCCGCCTGAAGGCAAGTTTCTACGGTTGCGGTGAATCCCCCGCGACGCCCGGCCTTGCAGTTTCAACCGGACCAATCAGAGCGACTAACTAAGGTTTCGTCGGTTCGGTAGGTGTGGGCGGTGCTGCGGGCGCCGGCTTGTAAACGGTCGCAGGCCTCGCCGGCTGATACGTTACCTTGACTTCTTTTTTCTTCGGCTTCTTTTTCTCTCTGCTTCTTACATCTCGATTGCCCATCGCTTTGTCCTCTCCAAGTTGATCTGTGCCACCGCCGAATAGTTTACCTGACACGGCGCGCAAGTGTCTGCGCCAACCAGGCCGCAGCAACAACCTCAAGCCAGTAGGTCCCCGATAGAGATGTCCACAGCAATGTCCTGGCTGTCCGAATGGTGATAGGCTTATATAAGTGGCGGCTGTGACTACTCCTGTAGTCGCGGTTGAGGATTTGGCGGTGACATCATGAAGCGCTTTGCCCTGGCCCTCGCGGCAGCAATTGTTGCGATTTCCCTCCCGGCTCGTACGAATGCACAAACACCCGAATCTGCTCCCATAAACACTTCCTCCGAGGGACGAGTTACGGAATGGGTGTATGGAGAGCGCATCCCAGCGGTACGCGGCCTGCCGTTTTCCGCGAAGGTGGAATTGCAGACAGTGAGCCAACTCCAAGACGGCACGCTGATCACTCGCAAAACCTACAATTTGGACGCCCGTGATTCGGCGGGACGCACCCACAACGAGATGCGCAATTGGATCACCGCTGAGGGGGAAGAACCGAAGCTCACTCGCGTCGAGTTGTACGATCCTGCGACAAGAACGAGAACGGATCTGTTTCCGTTGAGCAAGCTGGCCAGACAGTGGGTGGTTGCTGCGGGGGCACAAGCAACTCCAGTTGCGGCAACAGCGAAGCCGGAGACGGCGCGCGAAGAGATTGGCACTGACACCATAGAAGGTCTCCCCGTCAAGGGCACGCGAGTGACGCAAACCTACGCCGCCGGAGCGCTCGGCAACGACCGCCTGCTTACCATTGTGACCGAGTATTGGTATGCCGCCGAACTGAGGCTCAATTTGCTGACTAAGCGCACGGATCCTCGCTATGGCGTGCAGACCGTGCGCGTGACCGAGCTACAGAGGCAGGAGCCGGACGCCACGCTCTTTGCTATCGGCGACGACTACAAAGTCGTGAACGAAGCAGGGCCAACGCAGGTTGCGCAAGGTCCGGGCGCAACGGATGAAAGAGTATCCAATGAAAAATCCGCGACGAGTACTGCGGGAGCATCCGGTGGAGCTTTGGCTGGAATCGCGCGTCCCGGCGTGGCTGGAGTAACTGTTCCCGCCTGCGTGTACTGCCCCGACCCGAGCTTCACCGACGCGGCCAGGGCAGCGAAGTTTAACGGCAGTGTGGTTCTACAAGTCGTTGTGACCGCCGATGGCCACGCCGAAAACATTTCGGTGGTAAGGAAAGCCGGCTACGGCCTCGAGCAAAGCGCCATCGAAACAGTGAGAAAGTGGCAATTCCGTCCCGCCAAAGGCCCCGACGGCAACCCCGTCGCCACCGTTGTTCCGATCGAGGTGACCTTCCGCATCAAGTAGCGCGCATCTATAAATTTACGACAGTCGGTTAGGAGTGAACCGCGCCGTCATCTCCATCACGCGCCTGTAATAATCCCGCTGCTTCAAGCGCGCCCCTGCCGCTTCGTCGATCACAAAGGTCACGTCCGGATGCAGCTGCAAACACGAAGCCGTCACCGAAGCCGTAATCGGCCCTTCGATCGCTTCCGCGACCGTCTCGGCCTTCGCCGCGCCCCTCGCCAGCAACAAAATTCTCTTCGCTTCGAGAATCGTCCCGATACCCATCGTGATCGCACACTGCGGCACCTCTTCTCCCGCGCCAAAAAACCTCCGGTTATCCTCAATCGTCTCGTTCGTTAAAACTTTCAACCGCGTCCTCGACCCCAAACTCGAGGTCGGTTCGTTAAATCCAATGTGCCCATTCCGCCCGATGCCCAAAATCTGCAAATCGACCCCACCCGACTCGCGAATCGCCCGTTCATACGTGGCGCAGTATTCCTCATAATCGCCGCCAATCGTCCCATCAGGAATATGAATATTCTTTGACGCAACATTTACGTGCGTAAAGAAATTCTCCCGCATAAAACAATGAAAACTCTGCGGATGTTCCGCCGCCAACCCCAAGTACTCGTCCAGGTTGAACGTGATTACCCTCGAAAAATCCAGCCCCTGCTCTTGGTGCAGGCACACCAACTCCCTATACATCCCCACGGTCGTGCTGCCGGTCGCCAGCCCCAGCGTCGCATTCGGTTTGCTGCGAACTGTGCTCGCCACAATCCGCGCCGCCTCACGGCTCATTTCCTCATAACCCGAATTCAGCAGTACAAGCATTTCCCCGCCATTTCCCAAACTCCTCGCAATTTCGTCCGAGAGGAAAGCGAACAGACCAACATTTGCCGCTCCCGCCTTCCGGTGGGCTATCGCCATCGGCCGCAGAGCCACTCAACACTATGCCAGCCGGTGCTATATATACCAAATCCTTCCGCCTCTCAAAAGCATTTGAGGGGAACCTCAAAAATTGCCCGAATTCAGAGTAAAATGCCGCGTTCGAATTTAGCTTGCTTCCCAAGAGCTATATAGCAGTATACTAAGCCGCCGAACGTACCACCAATTCGCGCATCTCGCGGAGCAAAACGAAAAATGGTCCTCACCGCCACCGATTGGATCGTCATCGCCGCCTACCTGCTCCTCAATCTCCTCATCTCCCTCTACTATCGTCGCCGCTCCTCCGGCAGCACCGAAGAATTTTTCGTTTCCGGTCGCAACGTTTCCTGGTGGCTCGCCGGCACCTCCATGGTCGCCACCACTTTCGCCGCCGACACGCCGCTCCTCGTCACCGGCCTCGTCGCCCGCAACGGCATCTCCGGCAACTGGCTCTGGTGGTCGCAATGCCTCTGCGGCATGATGACCGTCTTCTTCTTCGCGCGCTACTGGCGCCGCTCCGAAATCCTGACCGACGTCGAATTCGTCGAGCTCCGCTACCAGGGCAAACCCGCGGCCTTCCTCCGCGGCTTTCGCGCCATCTATCTTGGGGCCCTCATGAATTGCCTCATCCTTGGCTGGGTCATCAAAGCCATGATCAGCATCACCACCGTCCTCCTCGGCGACGCCATCGCCGAAGGCCGCATCCTCTCGATCGGCCTCGGCGGCCACAATCTCACCACCTACACGCTGGGCACCCCCGAACACACCGCCCTCCTGATCTGCGTCCTTCTCCTAGTCCCCTTCACTGGCATCTACACTTTTATCGGCGGTCTCTGGGGCGTCCTCGTAACCGACCTCTTCCAATTCGCCCTGAAAATGACCATGATCATCGTTCTAGCCTGGATCGCCGTCGCAAAAATCGGCGGCATGGCCCTCCTAAAAATCCAGCTCTCCCATGTCAGTGACGTTGCGCGCCAGTCCGGCGAAACCACCGGCTCGATCCTCTCCTTCTTTCCATCCTTCCATCTCGGCTGGACCACCGACGCCCTCTGGACTCTGCCCGTCATCACTTTCGCGCTCTATCTCGCCGTCCAATGGTGGGCCAGTTGGTATCCCGGCGCGGAACCCGGCGGCGGCGGCTACGTCGCCCAAAGAATGTTTAGCGCCAAGGACGAAAAAAATTCCCTTGGCGCCACGCTGTGGTTCAACATCGCCCATTACGCCATGCGCTCCTGGCCCTGGATCATCACCGGCCTCGTGGCCGTGGCCGTCTACTCCCCCCACGGCGGCCTGCACCCCAGCACCGAGTTCGCCGCCGAACCCGAAAAAGGCTACGTCATGGTCCTCCGCGATTTTCTCCCGCCCGCCCTCCGCGGCCTGATGATCGCCGCCTTCCTCGCCGCCTTCATGTCCACCGTCGGCACGCAGCTCAACTGGGGCACCTCCTACCTCATCAACGATTTCTACCGCCGCTTCCTCGTCCGCAAAGCCAGCGACAAACACTACGTGTTCGTCAGCAAAGTCATCATCGTCTTGCTCGTCATCCTCAGCGGATACGCCGCCGCCAACATCACCAGCATCCAATCCGCTTGGCAACTTCTCCTTGGCATGGGCGCCGGCACCGGCTCCGTCCTCCTTCTCCGCTGGTACTGGTGGCGCATCAACGCCTGGAGCGAAATCTCCTCCATGATCGCCGCCTTCGTCGTCTCCATGTCCCTCACGCGCGTCCAGTTCGCGGGCAACAGCTCGGTCGTCTTCGCCAAAACTGCCTTAATCACGACTGCGGCCACCACGGTCGTCTGGCTCCTCACCACGCTAATCACCAAGCCCGAACCCGAAGCCAAACTCCTCCAGTTCTACCGCCGCGTTCGCCCAACCATCCACGGCTGGAAACACATCGCCGCTCTCGCCCCCGACGTCACCCCGGTCCGCGACCTCTCCGCCAGCACCTGCGACTGGATCGCCGGCTGCACGCTGGTCTACTGCGCGATGTTCTCCATCGGCGAGCTGGTCTTGCACGAATGGGTCATGGGCATTCTGCTTCTCGCAATCGCCGCTCTCTCCGGCTACTTCATCTTCTGGAGCCTTAGCCGCCGCGGCTGGCAAACCCTCTCCGGCGCCAACCCCGTCCCTCCGCCGCCGCACTCTCGCTAGGCTAACGAAAGCAAAAGGCCATATCCTTGAATAATTGTAAGGTGAACACGCATGTCGACAAACGCTGTAGCGGCGCGAAATCCACGCGCTAACTCCACCACCCTCGGCGCACGCTGGATCGTCTACGCCATCTTCCGCCTCGTCGCCGTAGTGCTCCTCGTCCTCTACGCCGGCGCCGCCACGGTCATGTTCGGCGCCCATGACCATCGATCTGCCATATGCGCGACTGACTTTCAGAAGTAAGTCTGCCCTTTCCGTATTGGGTGACCACCGGCGCGAATTGGAAGTTGCAGCCGAATCGAAATTCTAAATGGGATTCCAATTGTGAGAGGATCCATTTTCTTCGCTCGCCGTGGGTTGGTAGGGGAAGGACGTTCTCGTGAGAAAGGTCAAGATCGAAACACCCACTGTCTTGACGATTGGTCATTCGAATCGCACGTGGGAAGACTTCCTTGATGTTCTGCGGGCGCACCATGTCAAGCGCGTCATAGACGTACGAAGTATCCCGCAATCGAGACACAACCCTCAGTTCAATCGGGACGTTCTGTCGACAAAGTTGCGAGCAGCGAGGATCGGTTACGTGCATTTGCGAAAGCTCGGAGGTCTGCGTCGCGCGCGGCGCGATTCGCCGAACATGGGCTGGCGCAATGCCTCATTTCGTGGCTTTGCTGATTACATGCAGACTTCCGACTTCGAGGCCGGGCTACACCGTTTGATGAAATTGGCCGGGCAGAAGCTGAGCGCGATAATGTGTGCGGAAGCGGTTCCATGGCGTTGCCACCGTTCGCTCATCGCCGATGCGCTGACTGTACGTGGAATTCAGGTTAACGACATCATAAGCATGAAGCGTTCTCACGTTCATTCGCTCATTCCTTTTGCACGAGTCCGAGGTCATCGGATCACGTACCCTGTTGGGCGATGAAAGTCTGCTCGCCTTTTCCGGTCAACGATCCAGCGGTGACTTTCATGATAGCCTTCCTGCCTACCCGCCATGCGCATCGAAGTCTGGAACCGCAAAATGGCCTTGTCGCGCAAACGTCAGCACCTCTACGCCCTCCACCCCGATATCGCGGTCACCCCAGAATGCTCCCGGAATTGTCTAAAACTCTGTCTAAACTAGGGTTTCGAAGGCCGCAGGTTCGACGACAATCTCTCAAAGACTGCATAACTCCCGCAAAACTCTGCCGTAGATATACGTAACCTTGCTGAATACTCTAAGCCGCTTTCGGCAAGGCTGCTTCACTCCTCCCGGAGCAGGATTGCGGGATCGATCGACAGCGCACGCCGCGCCGGAATCCAGGTAGCCAGCAGCCCCAGCAACGCCATAGCCAACACAACACCAGCCAATACTAGCGGATCGCGTGGAGTTGCCTGATACACAATCGAAGCCAGCACGCGGCTGGCCAGGATTCCGAGCAGCAATCCGACCGAGGAACCAAATGCCAGCAACTTGATGGCTCGTCCCAGCGCCGCCTCTAACACTTCCTTGTGCTGCGCGCCAAGGGCCATGCGAATTCCCAATTCCCGCAGCCTCTTGCTGACCGAGTACGCCGCCATTCCGAAAATGCCAGTGATCGACAGGATTGCGCCCAGCACGCCGAGCACTCCCAGCGCCACGGTGGCTAATCGTGAACCGAACAGCACACTCGTCCTCGTCGCTAAACCTCTGCATATCGTGCGCGCCCAAAAACCACGGAGCAGGTGGGTCGTTCCTCTTTCCATAACAAAACCCATGACAAAGTCC
>DATDHE010000430.1:0-25876 GCA_036521695.1 Candidatus Acidiferrum sp.
ACAAGCACCGACAGAGCTGGTCGCGCTTCGGGTTGCTCGCCGAGCGCTGGCTCCCCGTGCAGCGTATCCTTCATCCCTATCCTCAAGTGCGCTTTGACGCCACACACATCCAAGGTAAGAGCCGTGTGCGCTAACGAGCGCCCGCACGGATCTGCGCGGGGGGTGTCGGGCGACCGACATCCCTACCGCCACTTCTTCGAACCACAAGCGAACCATGAAAATAGCCGCAAGGTGTCCCATTGAAAGTAAAAGGGTTACGGCTATTTTCTAAGGAATAGCCGTAACGCGCTTTCGCTGCGGAACGAAGGTCATTTTTTGGCTCCGTGGCCACACTATTTGTCACCATGAAGCCGCATCAAGGTCAACGCTCCGCGTTTCCGGCCGCGCCCTGAGGCCCGGCCGCCTCCGATTGCCCGAAAACTCGGCAAGCGATTGGCATAAGGGTTTTTATAGAAATATCCCCGGAAAAGAGAGAAATGACAATACCCGCGTATTGACTGGTCATTTGAATGGTGGGCCTGGGTGGACTTGAACCACCTCACCCTTATCAGAGTAGCGTGGTTAGGTTTTACAACTTACGAGACCACGGGAACTGCCAAACTATGCGGAAGTCATATAAGACGGAAGTTCTTGTGGGCTGGGTTGTGGGTTGGAAAAAGTCCACAAACTCCGAAACAACCCCACATTCATTTCCCGGAACCTTTTCCTGGATAGTTTGCGAGTTGCCGATTATTCGCACAGAATCCCGTTTTTCATTTCGAGCAAGCTCGTTTGTGGACCGCAACCAGGGGGTTCCCTGTACCGGGAAGCTGGTCTGTACGCTGCGCTATCGTTCGGAGTGGCTTGTCAAGATCGCGGAAGCAGGCGTGCGCCGGCGGGCAGAGTTCTACTACCAGGACGTGGCAAGCATTGTGGCCTGCGGAGTGTGCTTCAAAGTCCGTCGCGACATGGAGAATTTGAGCCGATTTCCATAACTCTAGGGAACCTTGGCGCTCTGCAACTCTTGATAGAACTTCTGCAATACAAAGAAAGCTTTCTTTTTCTCACCGTGATCGGATACAAGACCCTTTCGATTGAAGTAGCCTTCAATGCCAGGGAGTGTTCTTCTCGGACTGCGAAAATCCTTGAGAATCCATGGCGTGGTGCCGCGAAGAAAGGGTATGCGCTTCAGCATGGCGATCTGGTGCTGGTAGAGAGCTTCTTGATACTCCTCCGTCCAGCGTATTTGAGCGTCGCCGTGCTCGCCAAAGAGGGCGTCGGCTCCGAATTCGCTCAAGATCATCGGCTTATCGTATTTCGAAGACCAATCCGTACTGTCGAGATCCGCAATGGAGTGGGCGTACCAGCCGATATACTCATTGCCGCCCATCACGTCGAGTTCGCTGGCAATCGGATCGTTGATGCGAATCGAGAGGCGGCCGCCGTCTTGTACCTCCTCCTCTTGAAGAGCCGCGGAGATCAGGCGCGTAGGATCACTAGAGTGCGCATGCTGAATAAGCTGGCTCAGGAATCGATTGCGAGCCTCGCTGATGGGCGTTTCGTTGGCAACCGAATAGATGATGAGACTTGCTCGATTATGATCTCGTGCAATCAGCTCGCTCAGCTGATTTTCCGCGTTGCTTAACGTGGCGGGGTTCTCCCATTGAATTGTCCAGTAGACGGGCACCTCTTCCCAGACCAAGACTCCCATTTGATCGGCCGTGCGCAACATGGCTTCGTTGTGAGGATAGTGAGCCAGGCGGACGAAATTGCATCCGAGTTCTTTTGCCCAGCCCAGAAGTGTGCGGGCATCGTCCTCGCTCCACGCCCTGCCGGAACGGAGGGGAGATTCTTCATGGATGCTGATCCCGCGCAAGAAGAGGGGGTTTCCGTTGAGAAGGATATCCGTGCCTCGAACGCTGAGCGAACGGAACCCAATGTGGTCAGCGACTTTGTCCGTTTCGCTCGAAACCTCAACTGTATAGAGCTTGGGATTCTCTGGGGTCCAGAGTGTCAGGTCAACACTGAGAGAGAGTTCTGCGCGTCCGGTGACGTCAGTCTGGAAAGTCTTGGTGAGCCCCGCTTCGGGAATTCGGATTGTCACACTTTGTCGGAGCTGCGGCCCGTTGAGTTGCAACCAACCTTTAATTTGGCGTGCGGACCCTTTTTCGAGTTGAATGGAATAGTCTTGGATGAACGTCTCCGGCACTTCCACGAGCGTGACTGGCCGTGTGATTCCGCCATAGTTCCACCAGTCCGTATTCACGGTAGGGACTTGGTCCATGCCGCGCGTGTTGTTGACCCTGAGGATGAGGAAATTATCCTGGGCTCGGACGCGGTCCGTTATTTCGAAATCGAAGGGTGTGAAGCCGCCTTCATGTTGGCCTAGTTCTTCGCCATTCAAATAGACGGACGCGTGGTAGTTCGCGGCGCCAAAATGGACGAAGAGTCGATTTTTCGTCGATTTGGCGAAATCGAAAGTGCGCTTGTACCAGATGCTTCCCTCGTAGAAGAGGAGCGATTCGCGCTGCGTGTTCCAGTCGCCTGGCACGTTGAGGTGGCCGGCAGTGTCAAAGTCATACTCGACCAACTCGGACTTGGATTTCGGCTTGTAGTTTTTGAAAAACGCGTTGTTATTTTTCAGGGGCTGCGCACGATAGTCTAGGAACCCTACATCGTATGGATCGACGATAGCTTGCCACTGGCCGTTCAAGCTGGTTGTCGAACGGCCACTGATGTTGGCTATTAGCGGGGCAAGTTGCGCGCGGCTTTGGCCTGCGGCAATCAACATAGTCAGCGCGAACGTCAGACACTTAATCAGACACTTAAGCCGATTAGCCATCGCGGGCACCTGTTCTATTCGCTTTCCTATCGAGTGAGCGTGCAATCAAGCGCGTGCTGGGCAGAGGCCAGCTCCCGCCGTTGGGGGTGCTACAAGAGACGCTCAGAAGTTGAACTTGCCGCCGAACTGAAGTACGCGTGCCGGCAGGGAACCCGTAATCTGTCCGAAAGAAGGAGAGCCAGCATTGCTCACGTTGGGATTGTTCCAGTTGGCGCGGTTGAAGGCGTTAAACGCGTCGGCCTGGAACTGAAGGCGCACGCCTTCTCTCCAAGGCAAGGTAAACGTTTTTCGCAGCGATAGGTCCCACTGATAAAAATTGGGACCGATGATGTTGTTGATAGAGGCGTCGCCGGCACCCAGTGTGCTCGCCAAGGAAAAGGCGTTGGGGTTGACCCAGCAAATTGCCTTCAGATTGGCGCATGTTCCGGTAAACGCGATCGATTGACCTGCAACAGCATTTGCACGCCGAGCGACATTGGCACCGTTGAGTCCAAGGGCCTGTGAGCCTGTGGCAGTAAGCGGGAAGCCGGTCTGATAGTGCATGAGGGCGCTCAGCGACCACCCTTTCACTAAGCCGCCTTTAAAGCCGGTCATGTTTCTGCCCCACGGGGACTCGACGGTGAAGGTGCTAGCCACGATGTGCGTTGCGTCAAAACTCAATTTGCCATAGTCATACTGCTTCCAGGTTTGCACGACGCCGCCTGTTTGCGCTCCCCCAGCTACTGCGGCAGTTCCACCATTGACCAAGACGGGGCTGGCGGCGGTGCTGACGAGGCAAGTGAACGGGCATTCCGGCTCAGGGTTTTCGTTATAAGCGTCAGCCCCACCACCGCCATCTCCCATCGCCTTCGAATACGTGTAGGAGATCGTGGAGGTCAAGATGCCCGTGCGTTTTGTCAGGCTAAGCTGCAACGCGTTGTAGTTGGAGTTGACGTCGCTCAAGGCCATGGCAAGGCTGGAATATCCCAGGTAGGGGCGAATCTGGTCTTTCGACAGACCGGCAGGCGCGAAATCGGCTGCCGAGCAATGAAAGGCAACGCCATTTATTCCTGCAGGGCATGCAAGATTGTTCGGGTTCGGCGAGACAGGGATATATGCCTGGTCCGTCCAAGAGGCATTATTGAAGCTCGGCGTACGGAGAATGTGCCGCCCGAGGTTGCCGACATAAGACGCCTGGAGCAACATCCCTCGCGGCAGTTCGCGCTGCACTCCGAAGCTGTACTGGTAGCTGCGAGCGACCACGAGGTTGGGATCGACTCCGGTGATGCTGATCGTGGATGGAGCAGCCACAGTGCCCGCACCCGGAGCGTTGTCGAACTGCGATAGTGCGGCGTTGGTGCCGGAGATCGAGGCCGACTGTGCCCAGGGTACAAAGCCTTGGGAGTTGATGCCATTGCCGAGAACGTTGCCCTCTGGATGGTCGTAGAAAATACCAAAGCCGCCGCGAATAACCGTTTTGTTGTCAGCAAAAGGTGTGTACGCGAAACCGACTCGCGGAGCCCAGAGATTCTCGGTGTTGTAGAATCCGCGCTTCGCCGTTCCCGGTATAGAAGCCAAGAGCTGGGGATTCACATAGGTGACAGGAACATTGCCTTGCTGGTCGAAAGGCACTCCTCCGGGTCTTTGCAGTCCGTTGCATTCGATGGTGAGTATCGGATTCCCGATCACATTAAGTTGAGGACCGCTGCAGAGACCCGGTGAAGCGGGGTTAATGTTGCTCGTCGCCAAGCCACCTGTAAAGGTCGGGTCGAGTCCAGGGTTGAAGGTATAAGGATCAAAATTCGTCATATTGTTGCCCTGGGCATAGGTGGGCGTTGAGAATACGTAGCGCACTCCCAAGACCAAACTAAGCTTGCGGGTCACCTTCCAGGTGTCCTGGAGGTACGATTCCACATCGTTGAACCGGAATTGCCCTGTGGTGACCGCCGAGCTCTGCCCGAGGCTGTTAAAGTTCCCAAGAAGCGCGTCAGCGAAGGGATCGCCGGTCGAGTTTGAACCGGTAGTAGCACCCGCGTTAGTGCTGAAATTGATGGTCCCGTCATAATTCGTGCGCGAGTTCTGAGTCTTGCGGTTTCGAGCGAATTCCGCTCCGAACTTTATTGAGTGGTTGTGCGTCTGCCAGACGACATTATCTGCCGGATTGATATCCGTGGTGGGAGATGCGAGATAATTTGGAGCAGGACCATTCACTCCGGCTGGTCCGGACGTCGGAAAAGCCGCGACACTCGTAAAGCTGATCGTGGGAAGGCCATCCGGGAACTGCGTTGGGTTTCCGAGCGGCGGAATGAACTGAAAACCATAATTGGATTTCATCCAAGCTGTGCCCTGGAGTGGGGTACGTTGCTTGTGCCAGTCCGCGTTGAATTTGACTTCGTTAATCAGGGTGGGGCTGATCAGAAACACCCAGCCGATTTGATAGTTGTATCCGGGACGATTGCGCAAGTCCGGATCCACGGGAACGGCCCCGCCAGCGCCGAATGTCGAATACGGATTGTAGATATTGACGTTGTCGTGGATGTACCGGAAATAAAAACTGTGCTTTTCGTTCGCGTGTTCATCCACACGAATGATATCTTCGCGCAGGTTTAGCGGGTTCGCGAGGTTAAAAGTGGAGTTGTTGGCAGCCGTCGAGCTAGGCAATCCTCCCAGAACAGACAATTTCGCCGCCGATTGATAGACGGACGCGATGGCTGCGCCGTCGCCGGTGATGCACGAAGGATTTATGACGTTGGGCGCGGTATAGAGAACGCCTCCGCAACTCGCGGGGATCACAGCCGGCGTTTTAAGCACGAGCCCGGTCCCGCCTTTGTAAACGTCTGAAAAGTTGCCTGCTGCTTCCATCGCCGTGGGAAAAGTTTCCTGTACCGACGCAGCCGTCAATCCCGGGTAAACGCCGCGAAACTTTTTCCACTCCTGGCCGGCGAAGAAAAACAGTTTGCCTCGACGCTGGATATAGGGAATAGGGCCGCCAAGGTCCCAGCCAAAGTCGTTGAAATGAAAGGGTGGCACGGCCGCATAGCCCGTCGCGGTCGGGTTCGTCAGCTTGGTGCCCGCGTTTTCCGCATTGAAAATATTGTTTTGGACGAATTCAAAGCCGCCGCCGTGATATTTCTCTCCGCCGCTTTTGGTAACTACGTTGACAGTAGAGGAAGCCGAGCGCCCAAACTCGGCGTCGTAGTTCGAAGCCTGCACGTCCACTTCCTGGATGAAATCAACGCCCACCTGATTGAAGACGCTGTTGTTCGAGCCAGAATCCAGATTGAACCCGCCGTCGACGCTCCAGTTCTGTCCGTCCAGACGCTGTCCATTGATGACCGCAACGCTGTTATTATAATTTGCCGTCAGGGCGGCGGGGTTGGTACCCGAACCCTGCAGAGCCGCACCGGGAACAAGACCGACGAGCGACTCGTAGTGACGCTGGTTCAAGGCCATATCCAGCACTTGCTGCTGCGTGATGGTCGTCGAGATCTCGCCCGACGTGGTGTTAACGGTATTGGGCGTTGCAGTCACCGTTACCGTCTCTGAGACGACACCGATTACGAGACTTAGGTCCGCCGTCAGCCGGCCGCCAGCCGACAGGACATTGCCCTTCTTGGTCGTGGTCTTGAAGCCAGTTTGCGCGCCGGTCACGGAATACGTTCCGGCTGGCAACTCCTCGGCGGCGTAGTACCCGTTCTTGTCGGCTGTGACGTTGCGGCTTATGAGTGTCGCCTCATTGGTGATGGTGACCTTGGCGTTTGCAACAGTAGCACCGGATGAGTCGGTGATAGTCCCGGCGATGCGGCCAAAGATATCCTGTGCGGCAGCAAATTCCGCGGCGCCCACAAGGAGCAAGACAGTCGCGCAGAGGACTACCGGAACGCGAAACGGCAGGAATCGAAATCGTCTAATCATTCCGCAAAATGTTTGAAAGGGGTTATTCTTCCATTTACTCAGGATCATGGTGGCTCTCCTCGGAATACGCAATTCCCCGCGTCCTAGAGGCCGCCCCTCGGCTAGGCGGCCTTCGGAACCGATCAATTAATGCACCTGATAAATGAAATGAATCTAAAGAATCGATGCCTGAGTAATGCAACGACGCGCACCCTAATGCAAGTTAGCTCACAGTGAATTCACAGTGAATTCACTGTGATTTTCGGAGGCCGCCGACACCGGGACTTCCCGGCGCCCTTGCTAATGATCCCGGATTCGAACACAGATTCGTCTAGGAAGAGAGTGCTATTCCTGAATTCCGCTCTAACTTCATCAGTATTAAGGCTTTCTGCGAGGCAGCCCTTTCTCGGAAATTGCGGTATACTCTCCCCAAAGAACCCAGATTGTGAAACGCACGGGCTATTTTTCCGGGGGAAGGCCTTTTGCATTCATCCATCAGCAAGTTTGAAGCGGAACGCGCTGAACTGGACGCCATTCTGAACTCTGGAATGCTCGGCCGAGCGAACAATCTCGTGCGGCTTCTGACCTTTGTTTGCGAAAAGCACTTCGAGGGTGCCACCACAGAGATTAAGGAGTACAACATTGCAGTTCAGGCCCTCGGCCGACCGCACGATTTTGATCCGCAGGTGGATACAATCGTTCGTGTCACCGCACACGCGCTGCGAAAGCGCCTGGACGACTACTATCGCACCGCTGGAGCAGAGCACACCGTCCGCATCTGCTTACCGCCGGGCGGATACGTGCCCAAGTTCACCCACAAGAGCGACGTAGAATCAGAACACCCACACTTGAAGCTGGATGACGGTGATGTAGCTCCTCTAGCGAATGGCGGTCTGTACCACGAGGACAGCTTGCAGGAGTTTCGGCCAGTTCAACCGGTTCGGCCGCTCCCTTTCTCCCCGCCGAACGCTGGGAACGGAAAAAATGCCGCATCCGGCAGCGTGAAAATCGGAAGGTCTCGTATCCGGGTTTTCAGTACCGTCACAATTCTGGCTGTTGCAGCCTGCGCGCTTTTCGGATTTGCCTGGTATTGGTGGAGCCGCACAGCCAAGGACAGAGATCTTGGCCGTACCCGGGCGGCCGCTGTCCCGATGAATCCTACCGGGAGCACTTTGCGCGCCCTGGTGGGGAATAGTTCGAGCTCCTACATCGATCGCGCTGGTACGACTTGGGGCAATGATCGATTCTGCTCGGGAGGAGACAGGTTTTCCATACCCGGACACGTGATACAGGGCACCGAAGACCCGGAACTCTTTTCCGCGGGACGGCGTGGCGTCTTTCAATGCAATTATCCAGTACCACCGGGAACCTACGAAGTTCACCTGTTATTCGCAGAAACGTCGGGATTTCAGGAGGGCAGCCGCAACGGGCAATTCTCCATCAATGGCGGCCCAACCATCAGCTTCGACGTTGCTGATGACGCGGCCGGGGATGATGTTGCAACCACAAAAGTCTTTACCGACGTGTCGCCGGGGACCGACGGGATGATTCACGTGAACTTCATCACGCCGGAATCATTTCTGAATGCGGTTGAAATTTTGCCCGGTACGCCCCACCGCATGCTTCCTGTAAGGATCGTGGTCGGACATTCTTCTTACCACGATTCGAAAGGCAACGATTGGACGCGGGATCGCTATTTCTTTGGAGGCCGTCTCAGCAGTTTTGCGGGGGATTTGGCGAATGTCCCGGATAGCCGCCTATACGAATGGCACCGCTTTGGCCACATTCACTACATCATTCCGGTCGCAGCCGGAGAAAAGTACACTGTCCGACTTTACTTTCTGGAACGGTGGTTCGGTCTTCGAAATGGCGGGTTTGGCGGCGTGGGCAGCCGAGTATTCGACATATCCTGCAACGGATCTATGCTTCTTAAGAACTTTGATATCTTCCGCGAGGCCGGCAACGGGCCACTGGCGAAATCTTTTGCCCACATCGAGCCCACAGCCCAGGGCAAGATCGAACTATACTTTATTCCCGGCGTGAACTACCCCTCGATTAGCGCGATCGAAGTCATTCCGGAATAGAAGCGCATCTCGTTCGGTTGTGGTTCCTGTCTGCGTTGATCCTATGGCGGCCCTGAGATACGAATAATTGTTCGCGCAAATGACCAGCAATCGGTTCCTTATTACAGCCTCATGAGCTTGCGGGACTTGTGGACATGTCCGGCGATTCCGCGCGGATGGCGAGCAACCCGGAAGTTACCAGCTCGCCGTTCGGTTAGTACCGACAAAAAACGCCCTTGTCCCTTGTATTGACTAATCTCACGAAAATCCGGGTGCAATTATGGCGCAATAACAGTCTGTACGGCGGGGGTCACCGGCGATCACTGCGAAGGTAGCCTAGCATACACACATTACCTCATATGTTGTATAAGGTGGTTTGTGGCTTTCTTGAGGATCCCTTTCGCCGGGGTCTAGGTCAGAGGCAGTCGCCTCCATTTCCCAAACAGCGGCGTGCTAACTCCTTCCAGCAAGTTAGTCAGGTTTTTCACAGCCGCAACCATACGGTCAATCAACAAAGCAGGCAGAATTTGGGGCCACGGCTTTCCTCCAAAGGTGATCTGGGCAATCGTGAAAGCAAACGCGAAAAGCTGTGGTCTGCCATCGGTGGCACCGCACGATCTGAGAAGGACCTGTGCGCGATTGTGTCATCAGGCAGGTGAACTAGATCAGATTCAGTTCCTGCTCGGCCACGTTTCAATTCAGACGACGGAGCGATATTTGGGTTGCAAGCAGCGTTTTCGCGATACGGTTAACGATCACATCGGCCTAGAGCCGGATGCGCCCTCGTGAGGAGCAGGCGTAGAAATTGGTGTCCGCTAGGCGACTTCTCAGGAGTTACCGACCTCAAATACGATTCGCACGAAATTCCCCACGTTGAAGAATACGGGGCAGTCGGTTCCATCGTCGACCTGCCTCGGTTCTCACATTAGATTGCGCTTGACTCTGGACTACACTCAAGGGCGTACGGTGGGGGTGTCGGATGCTTGGTATGAGGAACTTGATGCAAATCGGGCAGGTGTCCAAACGGGTAGGCGTAAGTATAGACGCCATTCGCTTTTATGAGCGCAATAGACTACTCGCAGCCCCCACCCGCAGCGAAGGTGGGTTTCGTCTGTACTCTTCTGATGATGTTGCCGCGCTGCAGTTCATTCGCAGTTTACAAACACTGGGCTTCTCGCTAAATGAGATTCGTGATTTTGTGTCTTTGAGAACCAATGATCTGCGTGCGTGCTCCGCAGTGAGGAAGATGCTTGACCACAAGCTGAAAGACATCCATGCAAAGAGAATCGCGCTGGCCAAGTTGGAAGAGGAACTGAAGACCGCACTGACAAAGTGCAACACTCAACTCGATCGCCCACGGGGGAAGAAGAACGGGCGCTGCCCGGTCCTAACGGTCTTTGGAACATCCAAACACAACGGTGCCGAATGAATATTGAATTGTTATACATTGCCAACTGCCCGAATCACGTAGTGGCGCTTGAGAGACTACGTGCAACCCTATCTGCGGAAAATCTTCAAACGCCCGTCAACGAAGTACTGGTGAGCGATGCTGCAATGGCACAATCGCTTAAGTTTCCCGGTTCACCAACGATTCGCATAAACGGGCAGGACGCTGAGCCGCAGAGCGAACACATGACTTCATTTGGATTGATGTGCCGCTTGTATTCGGATGGTAGCGGTGCTCCATCTCAACCGGGCTTACGTGCCGCAATCCAAAGGGCGCGGGGTTTGGGGGATTAATGACTGGCTGGAAGACAAGCGGTGTTTCGGTGGGTGCGATCCTCACTTCGCTGCTTACACTGGGTTGCTGTCTACCATTGCCGTTTTTAGGCGCAGCAGGTTTGGCCGGGGCTTCCGTCTTTTTGGCTGGCGCACGGCCTTGGCTCTTGGGGCTTTCAGTCATCCTGCTTGGAGCAGGTTTTTATCAGGTCTACCGCGGAATGCGCTGCCGTACGCGTCAAAGCAAGACCGCAATCGCACTGCTGAGTCTCGCCACTCTTGTTGTGGTTCTTCTTCTTCTGTTTCCTCAAGTCATAGCCAGCGTGCTTGCAGACCTTTCGGGTAAACAATGAAGAAGCGCCTGAGCATACTTGCGGTTTTGGTGTTGGTGGGATTGTTGGCTCTGGGTCGGCACTTCTACAGCGCGAGAGCAGTTCCGGCAGGACAGCCGCCACTTGTCTCCCTCACGTCAACGAACTTTGACCAACTGCGTGCAGCGTTCAATTCGGCATCCGGCGAAGTGCGTATCGTTCTACTGCTTTCTCCAACGTGACCAACCTGTCTGCGGGGGTCGTCCGCAGTTGAAGACGTTCTGGCGCAAAATACAAATCCGCACATCCGTGTTTTTGCGGTGTGGGAACCAATTCTGCCAACTGACTATTCCAGTCCCGGCACGGCTGTCTTGGCGCGGCTGTCTGACCCGAGAGTTGAGCAGTACTGGGATAAGAACCACCTGTTCGCAGAAAAACTGGGGCACAAGATTGAGTCAGACGTAAGTCAACCTCAGCCGAAATGCTGCACCCGCACAGGAATTCAGTGGGATGAAATCGCCGTCTACCCTCCAGACGCACGCTGGGATGAACAACTTCCGCGTGCTGTCTTCTTAAATGGCCCAGTGGTGCGTTCGCTTGATTTCTCGAAAGTAGTCACGGACCTACTTTCCAGGTGAGCCTCCACCTACCGCGCCAAAGCCCAAGGGTGTTCGTTCTCGAAGGCAGAAAGGAAATTCAAGCTATGACAAAGCAACTGGAAGCTTGCTGTAGCTCGCCAGCGGCGATGTGCTACTGGTTCGTAGTCTCGCTGATTACGTGGGGAGTGCTCAGCCTCATAGGAATCTATTGGCCTCCTCTGCATGCCTCGTCAGCAGCGGCGTGCCTTTTCGCCATGGCTTTCGGCTGCTTCGCCAACTGGACCAGAAATCGCTCTTTGCACTGCGCGATCACTGGGCCATTATTTCTGATCGGCGGCATCGTGTTCCTGCTCTCAGGAGAGCGATTGCTCCGCGTTAGCACCGATTGGGTTTGGACATTCGTCTTGATCGTGACAGGAATCGCATTTCTGCTTGAATGGCGGTATGCGAAACGTTCTGCCACTTAGCTTTGAGAAGGTGAGTTCAAACGTCAGATCTCGTCGGCAACCTGGGTAAGTCCTGAACGCGCTAGCAGTGAGCGATCAATCGCTGCAGAGAAACCGACTTTCCGTTACCGAATCCTCGCGGCCCGTTTCAATGAGGTCTTGCATTTCTCAGATGTTGCCCGCACCGCGAATGGCGCGCCAGCGCACACACACTCAGGGGAAGTCCGTCATCCTCGGCGTTACGCGAGGATGCATCGCGGTCGCCTCGCCGGTGTCGTCGATCACATGGTTGATCGCGCCGTGATCGCCGAGCGCCACGGTGATCATGTCGTGGAACCGTACCTCCGGGCTCTTCGGCGTCTCGATTGCCCGGGTCAGTCCGACATTCGGATAGGTGAAGACGCTGTATACGCCCAGCCCCCACGCCTCATGCGTCGTCACTCCGTCCGCCACTTTGTACGAGGCCCAGCCGTTAACCCCCGGTGTACTCGTATAGCTCGCCTGGTTCGGAGGATCGTAAGGAATCTCGGACTGATAAAAATACGTTCGCCCGCCATTGCCCTTCCACAGAACCTGGAATTGCTGGTGATGCTCCACAAACAGGCCATAGATCGTGACCTGGTTTCCATTCACCACCAGCCCGTTCTCGCTGGTATTCAGCTCCCAGCCCACTCCTGCGCCGTGGTCCGCTCTCCAGATCCACGTATGGTCCACCAGGGTGTCGTTGCTGTTGATCCTCAAATTCACCTTCGCCCGGCCCACGCCCGCTCCACCCACGCGAAAGAAAACATCGTGTAGCGCGATCGGGTCGTTCGCATGGCGCGCTCCGCTTCCCTCTGGCCCCACCTCCAGCAGCACCGGGGACTCGCTCGGCCCCGCATCGAAGAGCAGCCCCGCAATCTCGATCCCGTCGTCATCGGTCGTCGTCATCGCCGCCGTGCCCTTTATCGGACGCAGGGTCGCAAACCCCAGCCCCAGCACCACCGCATGCGGCCGGGTCACGCGAATCGGAGCGGCCAGTTCATAAATTCCCGGCGTTAGAATCAGGTTCTTGCCTTGGGCAAGCTGCGCGTTGATCGTCTCCGCCGTATCCACATCCGGGCGCGCAATATAAAACCGCGTAATCGGAATTGTTTCTCCCGGCGTTTCCCCGCCGCGCCAGGTAATCCCAGCACTATCGCTGTCCAGCTCCGGAACCCGCACGCTGAACTCGCCCGCAGCATCCACCTGCAGAAACGATTTCTCGCGCACCACTGGCGTATGCGCCACCTTCGTGTACGGCGGCGCGGGCCATGCTCCTTCCGGCGGATGCACCACACCGACAAACACCATGTTCCAGTTCGCACCCGTCCATCTCTTCCATTCGCAGTTGCGCGAGATCCACTGCTGCTGGCTGCCGGAGTCGACATTCCCGTCCACCAGCGAATCCGACATCCAGCCTCCACTTGCCCAGCCGCGATTCTGGTGCAGCACCAGGTCGCCGCGTACATGCATGCGCCGCAGCGACACGGCCTGCGAAACCGCCCACTGCATCGTGCCCCCGACCGGCTTGATCGAGAGCCCTTCCGCAGCTCTCCAGAAGGTGGTCGTCGCATTGTTGTGCTCAAGATTCGCATCCGCATGCACGTTGCCCGCAATCCGTGTTGCATCGGCCGACGCCCCAAGCCCTATCACTTCCGTGTAAAAGCCAACCGGCACGTCCACCGAATAGTCTCCCGGCAGGAATAGCAGCGCGTTCCGCTGCTGTCCAAATTCGTTGTGCTCCTGCGTCGCATACACCGCATCGATCTGCTTCTGGATCGCCTGCGATGACATCGACGGATCGAAGACCATTACATTGGGTCCGAACTCCGGCGTCGCGCCCTTCGCCGCAAGTGTCGGCAGAGCCGTCGTCAGCCACAGCCGCGCCTCCCCCTCCCGCTGCGCGTTCAACGACAAGGACGACAAGGAAGAAAACAGCAGCGCACAAGACAAAAACAGGACCACTCTCAGCTTCATGAGGACTCCAGCTTACGACGGGTACGATCTTTTTCGGAAAGACAAACGATTGCGCTCATAAGAAACAACAGCCGTACCACAATTCGCTAACGATAAACGATAAGAGCAAGGCAGAATCCGCCTGTCAACCCAGCGACCACGACAGCCGCAAAAGGAATCGATTGGAGCGGTTGGCCGCATCGGAGCGCGTTTCGCAGCAAGATAATCTCGCGACGCATTCATCTATCAGTCAGAGAAGTGAGATACACTCCAATTCTGTTTGGACCAGGGTGTAAGAACCATTTGGAGAACCCCGACAAATTAAGCGGATGAATATCACACTTCAAGATAGAGGAGGAAAGTCATGAAAAGAGTAGCGCACGATTCCATAGACAACCTGGCTGCGGGACGCAGAAGATTTCTCAGTGTAGCTCTCGGTGCCTGCGTCATCAGCCGTCCACTTTTTGCCGTGCAATTCGCGGCAAGCATGAGCGGGTCTTTGACAAAAGAGCAGCGCGACAGCATGACACCTTCGCAGGTCATTGACGAATTGAAGAAGGGAAACGAGCGGTTCCGGTCGGGGAAGATGGCTCGCCGGGATTATTTAGCCGAGAAACGATCCAGTGCGGCGGGGCAATACCCAGCAGCGGTGATTTTAGGGTGCGTCGACTCGCGAGTGCCTGCCGAAATCATTTTCGACGTTGGAATCGGCGACACCTTCAATGGACGGATAGCCGGGAACGTGGTTAACGACGACCTTTTGGGCAGCATGGAGTTTGCCTGCGCGGTTGCTGGCGCCAAGCTGGTCTTGGTCCTGGGGCATACGGCCTGTGGCGCAGTAAAGGGAGCAATCGATGACGTGGTATTAGGAAACCTCACGGGATTGCTGGCAAAGATCAAACCGGCCATTCCGGAAACCAAGTTTGACGGGGAGAGGTCGAGCAAGAATCCGGCTTACGTCGACGCGGTAGCACGAACGAATGTTAAATTAGGACTCGAGACGATTCGGCAGCGCAGTTCCGTGTTGGCGGACCTGGAAAAAAAAGGGTCCATCCAGATCACTGGCGCCATGTACGAGCTCGCAAACGGCATGGTAAATTTCATCAGTTAGTGGCTGCGGCGGGAGGCCTGCAGGCCAGGAATCGTACGAGAAACCCAACTATTGATAATCTTCTTCAGCCATCCTTGGAGCGCAAGGTTCCTGAAAAGAGCATCGGTGGCCCATGTGTCAGGCCCGGGAATTCTCGGGAGCGCGCGGCCGAATCTATGTGATGATGTCGATTCAGGATTGGAAAGGAGAGGCTCGTATGCCGTGGCTCTTACTTTTTTTGGCCGGGCTCTTAGAGATCGGTTGGGCGGTCGGACTAAAATATACAAAAGGCTTTTCTGAACTCTGGCCGACGGTAGGGACACTGGCGGCTATGGCCGCGAGCGTGACCCTGCTGGGCATAGCCATGAGAACCCTGCCGGTCGGAACCGCCTATGCCGTGTGGACCGGCATCGGCGCTGTTGGGACCGTCGTGTTGGGTATCCTTCTGTTTGGAGATTCTGCGGGAATCTCACGACTGGTGTGTGTTGCGTTGATATTGGCCGGTATCATCGGACTTAAGCTCGTAGGCAATTAAGCGGACCATCTCTGCAATTTCTAGGCGCGCACCTCAATCGGTTCCACGAGTGAACGGGAAGTCTGGTAGTCAAACCGCGAACACGCTGTTGCCCACGCCCATCGTAGAGGCTCTTTTCATGGACTACTCCTTCGTTCACTCTTGCTGCAATTGCGATCTCTTCAGTTTGGAGTAGGCGGAAAGATTAGCAGCCAGGGCATCGCTCAAAAGCTTGCGAAATCTTAGTGGCGTGTCCTGGACTTCTTTGACGGGACGTTAACTGATTTTGGTGACTAATTAACAGCATAACGGGAGAAGTTCGCCCTGGCACCAATCCTCGCGTTTTCAAGCACCTCTTGCTATGTATTGCGCGGCCGTCCTGAGATCCATTAACTGTAGTGAGCATTGCAGAAGCAAAGGTAGCGTAAACGTGTTGAAGGCTAAGGGATGAAAGTGGTCGGGGCGAATGGATTTGAACCATCGACCTCCTGGTCCCGAACCAAGTCGTTACATCCCATCAACGCTTTATTTGGCGTCGCTTACGGGACAGGGGTCCTTATTTTCCCTCTCTTAGTTGTCCGTAACCTGTACGTAAATTGAGCAACTCCATTACGTTCTCACGTACGTATCCAAATTTATAACAGCCAAACTAGTCACACTCGGTGTCGGTATTCGGTTTGAAAGAGCCCTATTGCAACAGCAGCCTATGGACGTGCTCAAAGTCCAGCTCGAACTCGCGCTTTTACGCGTGTCCGAGGAGTCGAGGTTTCACAGCGTCGTTCAGGCCGACGGCGCCGCAGAGGTTGCCTTCCAGAGAGAATCGTGTTTACCCGGCTGCGAACGATTGCGGCCACAAGAGCACGATTTCCCCGGGGCGCAATCAGACGTCCGCGAAGTAGTCTCATTCTCTTCCGCTATTTCTTCTGCTATTTAGATTGACAATAATACTGCCCAGTGATAACGTCCCTCGTCAAATAGTCCCCGGACTTGGCGATGCGCCGCCTACTCATCGTTGTTGTCGTGGTGCTTCTGGGAGTTCTTGCCTATAGCGGTTACCGCTATGCCCGCCGAAATGCTGTCGTCGCCCGCGGACCTCTTCCCGCTCCATCAAATGAGCTGAAGTTTGCTGGCAAACTTCCCGAACATCCGTTCCAGTTGCAGGAGGGAAATGTGTTGTCGCGGGTGGAGTTCGAGACTCCGGCGCCAGCCAACTCGCAGATCGAGATTCGTGAATTTATTCTGCCACCGCATGTCGAAAGCAGAATCGCGGCTCTACCCGGCCCAGCCATCGTCGAGGTATCCGGCGGCCAGGGCAGTCTCGCAGTTGGCGAGAAAGAAGAAAAGGAACGACTGGTACCCGGTGACGTAAAACTGGTGCCTGCCGCCCAGGTGCTCAAGTTCGGGAACGACGCGGCTTATCCCCTGGCAGTGCGAATCTACCTGTTCGAGGCCAAATAACGTGCGACGCGAGCCTCAGCTGTGTGCGTTTCTTCTGATTGCCAGTGCGACAGTCGCCGGCTGTCAGGCGGCGTGGCCGAACTACCGTGCCGAGACCGGACGAATGGGCCAGCAAATCCTTGCTTCGAAGCTGTCCGATCCCGACGCCGTACCTCATCTGAAGGTCGGCTGGACGTTCACGCCTCCGGATCCAGGAACAAAGTTTCAGGGCTCACCTGTCGTCTTCGACCACACCGTCTTTGTCGGGAGCTTGCAGGGCGTTTTCTACGCCATCGACGAAAAGACGGGGACACTCCGCTGGAGATTCCCCTCGACCGGCTCCTTGCTTCTAACGAGCCCATGCCCAACAGCATTTGGCAACTACGGAATCAAATCCAGCGCAACGTTTGCCGAGATTGGCGGGCAGGACGCGGTAATTTTTGGAGCGCCGGATCCGGCAGCTTCGCCGGCGCTCGGCAGTGCCGTGCTGTACGCCGTGAACGCAGCTTCGGGAGCGCTCATCTGGAAGAGCGACGTGGTCGCGACGGTGAACGGCTGTACGACGGCTTACTCGACGATTCTCTCCTCCCCTTACTACACCGAGCTCCACGAGCGAATCGCTTATTCCTCGCCGCTCGCCTATGGAGGCAAGGTGTACGTGGGAATCTCGGACAGCGGAGATGATCCCATTCAGAACGGCAGGGTCGCCGCGGTTGACGAGGCTACCGGAAAGCTCGTTCCGGGGTTTTCCTACTTCTCCGTTACGGCCGGCAACCGCGGAGGGGGCGTCTGGAACGGTCCGGCAACCGATGGCCAGGGCCTGTACTTCACCACCGGCAACACGCGATTTCCGCCTGAGCCCGAGCCGGCCGTCAATCGCGGGCTGAGCATGATGCGAGTGGATCCGAATACCGGCTCCGCAGCCTGGCAGTTTCAGCCCGTGCCGTATGCGCAGGACGACGATCCGGACTGGTCTGCTGGAGCGGCCGTGATGTATTCGAGCAGCGGAGAGCAGATTCTCTCCGTTCAGAAAGACGGTTGGGCCTACGGCGTCGAGGCTTCGACCGGGAAGTGCCTGTGGCAATATCCGCCCACGAGCGAGCCGAGCTGTACCTTTGCGCCTTCACCCCCCAATACCCTGCATAACGACTATCATTACAAGGTGCCGGGAGCTGTATGGGGCGATACCTTTATCACCATGGCGGGCGGATGGGACCTCGTGATGGGCCCTTCCCAGGGACCGACGGCGGGGTATACGAAGCTCTACTCTTTTAACGCCACCGCTCCAGACGCCTTTCGGGTTAGGTGGGTCGTGGACGTTCCGGACACCGCTCCCGGCCATGGATACAACATCGGCGCGCCTTCTGTGACTGGTGGCATCGTCTACGTGACGACGAGTCAGGGACATCTTGTGGCTTTTGCCGATCCCTTGATTGCGATACCCCAGGGGATTGTGTGTACCTACGATTGGATCAACCCGGCGAGCGTAGGCCCGACGTGGCCGGCCTTTTGCATTGCCGGAGGTGCTCAAGTCGCATTCGTGCCGGCCCAGTTGGTTGATTTGGCCTTGCCGGATGGCACGAGCGGTGGAGGTCCGGTCGGGCTGCGAATGGAGCCGGCCATCGCCTACGGCAAGTTGTTCGTGAGCACACAGGGTGGCCACGTCTACGCGTTGTGGCCGCAGTAGGAGGTCTTGCGAATGTTGCGGAGAAAACATCGGCCGCTCACACTGGCCATCGCCTCGAGCTCGCTGCTGCTTCTGTGCGCGGGTCTCTACGTGGCTGCGGCGCAAGACCAGAAGAAGGCAGCCAAGGAAGAGCCCGCCGGCGGTCTCGAGGTCACGACAAAGCTCTCCGACACAGTTTCGCTCCATACTCCGAAAGGCGGCAAGGTCTCACTGCACGTTGAGCTGAAGCAGTGGTACCTCACAAACGTCAGGGAGAGTGCGACCATTCCCGTCGAGGCCTTCACCATTTTTCACGTGGTCGCTGGTGACGTTGTGGTGCGCATCGGCGATAAGGCTGAGGAGCTTCGTCATACCGGCGATTACTGGACCGCCGAAAAGGGATCCCGAGCCGTCGTTTCTCTGAGTCCGCCCCAAGAGTCCGCCACGCTAGAAACGCTCACGGCGAACTCCGGCCACTGAGTCTCACTCATCCGCTCTCCTGCACACGCATTGGTTGCCGACCATCCGACCATCGTGGAGTTGAGCGACTTCGTTCTACAGTACGCCACGCCGTTTTTCGCTCGTTCGGAATACCGAGGGTCACCTACCGGCTCGAGCCGAGTGACTTTGCGGTCTCGATATCGGCTCAGAAGGGCCGATCCTCAAGGCGCGAGCGGCTGTCCCGATAAGCGACCCGGACCGGGCCGCCTATGCCGAGTTGCCCACGGTAGATGGCGGGGTTGAAGACTCGGCTGTTCGACGTCAAAATACTGCCGAGCTAAGTGCCCGCCGGGCGCGAGGCGATCCTTTCACATCGGCCCGGTTTTATTATCCTCAGGCTCGAAAGGAACTCGAATGGGACACTATTGCAGGATCTGTGAGCGCGAGCGGGCAACGAGCAGTTTCCAGGCAGGGGCACAGAATTCATGTGTGTAAGGGCTGCCAGAGGTCGCCAAAGAGCGAACGCCGAGCCATAGAAGACCGGGACGATATCTTCGGCTTTATGCTGTGCCTCGCCAAATCGTCGTACACCCACAAAATGAATGATTTGGCGAGGCACAAGGTATAACGACAAATATCGGCGTAGGGCTATTCCCCTAGGGAACGACGTTCCAAGTCCGAAGGTCAGCGAATATCTTTTTGTGCACTGCCCTTCCCCATACGAGATATACCTTCGGCCACATGTGACGTACACACATTTCAGTTCGCGGTTGCCAGAACTGCTTCAACTGGTGTCTCGTAGACCACCTGCGCGTAGCCGACACTGGCCTCAGCAGTCGTCAAGTGCTTAGCCCTGATGCTGAAGAGATGAAACGTTTTGCCGCGTCAGGCCACCACTCGTAAGACGAAGTGTCTCGAGATGACAACCGACGATCCTTATTCCGCCCGTCCGACCAGGAGAGACATAAAGTTTCAATGCTTTACTCTGACCGTCGCCGCGCTTTTGGCGCCAGCCTTGGTGACTGGACAGAATGCACCCAAGGCAGCGCAGACCAGCGGTTTGGCAAGGATCGAACATGTTCGCGACACGATGCGCCGAGCCGGCTTTCAGCCCGCCCTGCTGAACGAGTTGGCCGTTGCCGAACAGGAGCTGCAGGCCGGCTACCAGGCCTTCCGATACGCGTCTGATGAAGCTGAGGCAGCAGCATGTCTCGTCGGTATGGGAGACGCGGAGCGAATGGACCGTGTCTTCTTGCAGTCCATGAGCAAGGGAGACGCCAACGCGCAACTGGATGCGCTGGAACGCACCGCCCGCAGTCACTATGAGGAGGGCGCCCAACTCGCGCGAAAGACGCGAAGCGCCACCTCACTGGTGAAAGCATTGACGGGTCTGGTGTTGCTTGACGAGGCTCGGCACGACTACGGGTCCGCGAACTCTGATGTTACGGAGGCGGTACGCGCGGCCTCTTCGTGTCCAAACCAGGACTGTCTGCTGGATGCGCTGCTGTCCAAAGTCGAGGTGGAGACCTATCGCGGAGAATTGTTTTCGGCAGCAAGCCATGTCAACGGTGTGATCGCGCTTTTGAAGAACCGATCTGACCCGAAGCGGCAATATTCAGCTTACTCCGACCGAGCCGACATTTACCGCGCCATGACCGAGGGCTGCTCTTACAACCAGCAGAAGTCTATCGACGTCTGTCTTCGGCTGTTCGAACTCTCCAGGGCAGACATGAACAAAGCAGTCGAAATTGCCTCGCAAGCCAGTTTCACAAATTTTGCGCAGGTGGTTGCGCAGCAGGCTAAGCAGCTGGATTTCTTGCGGACGCTCGCCGAAAACTACAACTCCATGGCCACAAAAGTTGTGCAGACCGTTCGTTTCGAGCCCAAAACTCCCAAAGATGTCTTGGCGACGGAAATCATGCCCATTGGTCAGATCCCACCGGCCGAAGTGCAGGCCATGAAAACGCTGTCCGAGGCCGCGGGCTCTGGCAGTGGTGGTTCGCTAACCGCGTGGGTTAATGCGCAGATGGAGGACATGCAAGGCCGTCCAGATGCCGCTCTGCAGGGGTACCTGAACGCTATCCACATGGTCGAAGAAGACCGCCGCAAGTTGGGCGAAGACTCGGCTCGTGCATCGTTTTTGGACGATAAAATCAGCTTGTACGAACGACCTATCATCCTGCTGCTAGCTCAAAAGCGGTACAGCGAGGCGTTCCATCTCCTCGAACTATCGCGTGCGCGAGCCACGGCCGATTTGCTGAGCACCAAGTCAGCGGGACTTTCCAGGGCAGTCGACCGGCAGCTCTTCGCGACACTTGCGCGCAAGAGAGCGGAAATCACGTCCATACAGACGCAGTTTTTCAACGAGAGTCTCTCATTTCAGTCGGACGGCAGCGATAACCCCGAAGCCGTAGCCGAAGCGCAGATCCATCTTGCCGAATTGGAGGCTAACTACGAGCAGGCGCTGGTGCGCGTCAGCCGGCAGTCGTCTGGCGTGCGAGATGTGGCTGTGTCGGAACCCGCCTCTCTCGAACAGTTGCAGGAGCTGCTGCGCCAGGATCAGATGGATTTGCTCTACTACTACCTTACCGACACCGCGGTCATTCTGATCCACGTCGGGCCCAGTTCGGTGCATGTGCGCAATGTGTTTCTGCCACGATTAGCGTTAATCACGAAGGTAGCAGTGCTCCGCGCATCAATGAGTAAGAGGGACGCCGAATTCCGCGACGATGTGTCGAAGCAATTGTTTCTCTATCTGATTCAGCCGGCGTTGGCCTGGCTGAGCTCAGAGCGCCTGGTGATCGTCCCGCAGGGAGATTTGCAATCTTTTCCCTTTCAAGCCTTTATGAATCCAGCGGACGGCAGCTATCTTGGCGAACGCTTCCAGATTTCGTACGCTCCAAGCGCATCGATTTTGATCAAAATGAAGAAGCAACGAAATCTGGGCGGGGGTATGCTTCTTGCCGCCGCGGACCCGTCGTTGCCAGGCGCGCCCGAGGAAGTTCGCACTTTGGGTGCACTCTATGCAAACAAGCCAAAAGTGATATCCGATACCCTGATTCGGAAAGCGGATCTGGAGCGCTGGGCGGGATCCTACAACATCGTGCATCTGGCAGTTCACGGGACGTTCGATTCACAGGAACCGCTGCTCTCCAATGTGAAACTGGCAGGCGGGGACGGTGAAGAAGGGGACCTGACCGCCGCGGAAATGTTTGGCCTGACCTTGGAGCAAGCGGAAATTGTGACCCTTAGCGCCTGTGAAACAGGACGTGTGCGAACGACTCGCGCGAATGAGATTCAGGGTATTCAGCAGGCACTGCTATTTGCCGGAGCGCAGAGCTTGCTTGTCTCTGCATGGAAGGTGGATTCTGAGGCGACGTCTCTTTGGATGCAGACGTTCTATCGCGAGGCGCAGAGCAGAAGTCCCGCGGAAGCCGCGAGGGACGCGATACGTGCCGTGCGAACAAATCCAAAATATACGCATCCGTTTTATTGGGCACCATTCTTCCTGATCGCGAGGTGACCCGAGCGTGTGGGCGACGCTACAGCAAAAAATCAAGGAAATTGGAGCGAGTTGGTCGGTCTACACCACACTGGCTTCTTTTCTTCTCTATTTCCTGGGCTACCTGGTTTTGCGCTTCCAGTTGGCGACTTGGGGCGTGGTGACCGATCTGGCGGTTCTCGATGAGCGTTACTTCTTCGCGGGCGCTCGATTTCTTGTTTACCTTGTAACTAGCGCTGTCAGTGTTCTCTTGCTGACATCACCCCTCTTGCTCATTTGGTGGCTTTTGAACAAATCACTTCGTTTTCAGAACGGGCGAAAATCCCTGAACTATGCTGTCGTCGGCGTGACCTTCGCCGTTCTGTTTGTCCAACTGATCGAGCGAAAATGCTTCCAAATGATGAAGGGCTTGCTCCTACAGCAACAACTCGAAGGAGACAGCTGGCTCAAAGCCGTTTTGCTCGATAGATCCGCGAACTACGAATCGCTCTTCTTTGCGGTGCTGATCATGGGGGTTGCCCTCACGGGCTGGACGCTTCTGCAGGCCAGGTCGAGTCCTACGAGAAGGCCCATAGCGGAAAGCCTGCTGACTTGTTTGCTTGGCGTCGAGATTCTGCTCTTGCCCGTCAACTATGGAATTGTTGTCTCCACCCGAGAGCTTCCTAGAGTGTCGCAATTTGCGCCCGCCGAAGCGTGGCTGGTATGGGAGGGTAAGGAAAAAACGACGTTTTTGGTGTTGGATAAAGAGCGCAAGCTTGTGTCGATTCCCAATTCTGAGGTGAAGAAACTCGAAATCACCGGAACGGACCAGATCTTCCGACGTTTATTCCTGGATAACAGTCAGTGATGGGGGACAACCGTTATGAATACCGTCTCAGTTCTTCTTCTTCTTGCCTTGCCGCTGGTTACCCAGTCGGCCAACAAGAAAACGGAGTCTTTCTGGAGCAAGGTGCTTCGTATAGCGGGTGTGTCGGCTACGCCCAGTTCATTGCGCGGAGAGCAGAAGTCAATGAGTGGCGACATCTGGGTTACGGCAGCGCCGTTAGCTTCCGTGCCGCAGCGCCTGTCGCGAGATGGTGGTTATACGTCACCGGTTTTCGATCCCAAAGAGCCGAGTATTTTGGCGCTCAAAGGCGGTGATCTGTACCGGGTTTCGATCAAGGACCAGACTGCTGAGAAAGTCCGGTCACTTACCGGCGTCACCAAATTGGTTGGGATCAGCCTCGATGATCCGGACCAGCTTCTCGTGCTGACGAAAGGATCTGGTGGTGGTTCGGGAGCCGCTGCACTACTCTCCATTAAAACTGGCGCGATGAACGCAATACCAATCAATCCGCAGTCCCAAGAGGACGAAAAGATGCTCGCTCATCTCGCCGGTTGGGAACGCGACTTCGGAGACGTTCGCCTCTACTGTGAAGATAACGAAGAAGAAGGGGTGGGAGGCAGCACCATTAAGTTCACGGATGTCTACCTGAGACGCGGCAACGACCAACCGATCAACCTTACAAACGGCAAGGGCGTCTCCAGCTGCCAACCGTCTCTCTCCCCGGACGGAAGGCAGGCGGTGTTCATCCGCGCAGCTCACTGAGATTTCCTTCTCACAACAGGATTAACATCGGCCTGGCCCTAACTCAGATTGGAAGGGAAAGACCGCGACCTGCCAATTGAGATGTAGCCTTAACCTAAAATCGAACTCAAAGCTGAAGAAGAAGTTGCCGCAAACACTTGACGGGATTGAAAAAGTGGTCGGGGCGAAAGGATTTGAACCTTCGACCTCCTGGTCCCGAACAAAGTGGTGAAAAACATCTAAGTGCCGCATCTGGTGTCGCTTGCGGGACCTTCCGGCCATTTACCCTACCCATGAATTGGACCGAAGTTGGACTGAGCTCGGGGAGATCAAACAAACCAGGATCTGCGAAGGTGCCGATTTCAGCAGATTTACGCTTTACCACCTAGAAGGGGTCCTAATCCCTACGCCTAGCGGAATTAGGCCCGAGGCCCTTCGAGCCTAACGGTTTTCAAGACGGGTGATTGCGCTCTGGCTCGCCGGTAAGTTATTGACAACTCACGACGCCGTTCGGCTCGCTCTAGGTAGTTTGGGCACGGTTGGCAGCGTATTGGGATAAATTGGGATAAAGCGGCTGAGAGCGCAAGCGGGAGGTGCAATCTTTTCCACCTCAAAGGGCCCTAATTCGTAGTGCGAAAGACTGGGGAATTACTCTCGGCGGGATCGTTTGAATCCTGCATCCACGCCGCGCAACAGATCACTAAGTCGTCGTCAACTTAAATTTTTCGCTGTCGGTAAATATGTCTAGCCGTTAATCTACTGAAAGTCCGATTGATTGCGCGGTATGCGGGACCTGCCTCTCCGTCCGCACGTTGTCTTGATTCTGATCGATTCAACGGTTGGTCCAGCTCCCAGAAGGAGGCTACCATGGTTTTGAACGAGGGTTTTTCCTTCTCAAGCGCACCACTCCAGGATCGGCGAGCCTTTTTGAGGAATCCGGAAAGAATGCTTTTCCACGTGGACACGAAGTTCTACAAGTGGACGAGCTATCCGTTAGTTGGGCCCAAAGGGATTACCCCTTGGTGGTCCTTTGTGATCAAGACTCGACTCCCAAGTGGATTGATGGCCGAAGGCTTTCGAGATTCAGAAATCTACGCACGTCGACTGGGTGTGCCCCACATCAAATATCAACGCGTCAGAGGAGCGGTTTCGGAAAAGTTCAACAACCCAATGGAGAATCTGCTCCTCATTCGACTAACAAGGGAGGTTTGGGGTTACGCTGGTATCACAAGCGGGCAACAAGAGTTCAAGGATCCAGCGTTGAGCCATGTTTATTTGATGGGCGGAAAGTGCCAAGCTTATATTCCGAACCTAACTTCTGCGTGTGTGCTCCGAATCGATGCCGCCGGGTAGAAACGCCCGACCCGTCGCTTAGAGAGACTGACTCGGGGGACTTGGAATTGAAGTCCACTTATAGCACCTGCCGCGAAGCTTTTCACGCCGGAGGCTTGGGCAACGGCCACGTTGTCGAGGGCTCGGAATCGCTTGGTTGGACATCATTCGATTCAGAGGAAAATGCCAAGCGTTTTGCGAGCGCACTCAAACACGCCGTAAATCTCTGTGGAGGAGCGAACGCTCCCTTTTAACGTGGATTACGCGTATAGCGGCGGGAGGCGGGTCGACCGAGGCCGGATTACGCACAAACAGCAACAGGCCTGCCTTCGCGCGGTTGGACTGCAGCAGGGCTGACGGCCGAAATCAATGTTTAAAGCGTATGTGCCTCAGCGGAATGAGTGCGGACCTGTAAGAAGGCGCTCGGCTGCTAGATTCTATTCTAGAGCTACGTCAACCCCATACACAAGCCTGCAAACATGTTGCAGAAAGTGGAGCGACAGCAAGATCAGGATCGT
>DATDHE010000431.1:0-20401 GCA_036521695.1 Candidatus Acidiferrum sp.
CTGGCGTTAGCTTCGCAAGCAACCGGATGAACGCCACCAGCGGCCAGTATAGCCACTGATGCCCTTTTTCCCGGTCGCGGTGTACGCCCTGAATCGCAAATCCATTTTTTTCGAGGTAGTACCGAAGCTCATTGTAACCAATCGGGTTAGCGTGGACCGCAATCTCGTCCATGCCGGCGCAATCGTAATGAATCTTGGCCTTAGACTGCTCGGAAAGTGGCTTGAAGTGCGACGTGTAGCCAAACAAGAGCCACTTCAGCCGCTCCTCGACGTTCATGATGTTTGGCACGCTGATAATCAAGTGCCCGCCCGGCTTGAGCAGCCGGTTGTATTCGCGAAAAGCCTGAGGCGGTGAATCAATATGTTCCAGCCCATCCAGCGAAGTGATGTAGTCGAAGGACTCCGATGCGTACGGCAGAGTGCCGGCCAGATCGCCGCGCTTGATCTCTACGCCATCCAGACGGAACAACTCCGAATACAAATCGCAGCAGCGCACATCAAAACCTTCCGCGAGCAAATCCTGCGCCAGCGCGCCTTCTCCCGCGGGACAATCCAGAATCACTCCTCGCGGCAGCGGCCTCAGGATTTTCAACACCGTTTCGTGCAACCCGGGCCGCGACATTGCCATCGGCCCGCGGTCTCCTGCGAGCAGCGGCGGGTGATCCGCCGGCTTGACTGTGCGTGTCGTGGTTGCCGCTGTTTCTGCAGTAGCCATCGATGCTCCTAAAATCCTATGCCTGCGCAAAAAGCAAGGGCATGCCGCACTCAACTGTACGACATGCCACACCAATCTTCCTATCTTTTTGCTGCTCTTTTCGAGTGGTGAATCGGTCGCCGAATCGCTCTCCGAATTACGCCAGGTGCCGGTCCAGAGCCTTGGTAATCTGATCCTTGGGCACTGCTCCAACAATTTGTTCCACCATCTGCCCATTCTTGAAAACGAGGATCGTGGGAATTCCTTGAATTTTGTAGCGCCCCGCAGAATTCATCGCTTCATCGACGTTCAGCTTCATCACCTTCAGTCTGCCGGCGTAATCATGGGCAATCTCGGCAACCGTCGGCGCCAGCATGTGGCAGGGACGGCACCATTCCGCCCAGAAATCCACCATCACGGGCTGCGTGCTGCTGGCCGTCAGCACCTCTGCCTCAAAATTGGCATCCGTCACGGCTTGGATGCTTTCAGCTTTGATATTTTCCGCCATGTTGTTTGTCCTCAACAGCTTGCCGCTAGGCCGCTGTTTTGTCTCCTTCGTTAGTTTAATTAGATGTTGTAACAGACATTTGGTTTCGTGCCGCCTGCCCAGCGCCTCGAAGAGTCATCGCCGCTTCGTACACTTTCGCGTACTCCGCAGCCGGCCCCTTCCAAGAAAAGTCTTTCGCCATTCCGTTCAATTGGATGCGCCGCCAGATGCGCTCGTCGGTGCAATGATGCAAAGCTTGCCGAATCGCATATATCATCGCGGCTCCGGAATATTCCGCGAACTTGAAGCCCGTCCCTGTGCCGTGCTCCAGATCGAAGGGCTCGACGGTATCATCCAACCCGCCCGTCGCTCGCACAATCGGCACCGTACCATACTTCAAGCTGTAGATCTGATTCAACCCGCAAGGCTCATAGCGCGACGGCATCAGAAACATGTCCGCGCCGGCTTCAATCTTATGCGCAATTTCGTTGTCGTATGTGATTTTCACGCCGACTCGTCCCGGGAATGTATTCGCCATCGCCTGAAATAGTTCTTCGTACTTGCGTTCGCCGGATCCCAGCACAACCAGCGAAACGTCTTCCCTCATCAACTCGAGCGCTTTTTCCGCGATCAGATCGAAACCCTTCTGATCCGCAAATCGCGACACAATTCCGATCACGGGACGAGCCGCGTGCTCCAGCGCGATGCCGAACAATTCCAACAGCGCCTGCTTGCACACGTGCTTTCCGCTCATGTCCTTCGGGGAATACTTCATGGGAATAAATTTGTCTCTGTCCGGACTCCACGCGGAATAATCCACGCCGTTCAATACGCCGACCATCCGATCGGCGCGGCTGCGCACCACGCCGTCCAGCCCGTATCCATATTCGGGCGTCTGAATCTCCAGCGCATAACGCCTGCTGACGGTCGTCAGATAGTCCGAATAGATCAAGCCGCCCTTCAAGAAATTCACGTTGCCGTAAAATTCCATGCCCGCAGGATGGTATACGGCCAGGGGAATGCCCGCGCGTTCGAGAACGTCGGGTTTGAAAAGTCCGTGATAACCCATGTTATGAATTGTGAATACGGCGGGAATGTCTTTCACAAGCGGATCGTCGCCGTACGAAGTGCGAAGCAGAACGGGCACCAGCGCCGCCTGCCAATCGTGGCAATGAATCACGTCCGCGGGCCAAACATGCTTCACAATTTCGATCGCCGCACGGCAGAACTCGCTGTAACGTTCCGCGTTATCCGGAAAATCACCGGCGCTGGTGCCGTAGATGCCGTTGCGATCGAAATACTCCGGATCATCCACAAAAAAATACCGAACACCAGAAATCACCGTGCCACCCAGCACGGCTGGAAACCGCAGACGGTTCGCCATCGGAATCGTGAGGCTCGGCATCACGACGGCGCTCGCCTTGGTTCCACGATAGCGCGGCAACACAACGGCTACTTCGTGACCCTGCGCCGCCAACGCCTTCGGCAGCGCCTCGACCACGTCCGCAAGGCCGCCCGTCTTTGAAAACGGCAGCCCTTCCGATGCTACAAAAAGTATTCTCACTCGCTTGTCTTTACTCGATTCCTTGGACGCTTTTCGCGTCCTTCTCTTCTTCGGCGCATTCACGGTAGCGATCGCGCAGTGCCCATTCATTTTACGCTACTGGACCCATTTCGCGGCGTCAAGGCAGAACCGCTCGACCGGAACCGCCCGGCGCTCTTCCTGTTACACTTTCGGCGCATGGCACGTCAACAACTTGGCCAACATTTTCTAGCGGATGCCGGCTGGCGAGAACAGATCGCGCGCGCCATCGGCGTTTCTCCGCACTCGACCGTGCTGCCACGGCCCGCGCTGGATCCATCGTCTTCCTGGATAGAAGTTGGCGCAGGCCACGGCGAAATGACGGAGCACCTCGCGTCCACCGGAGCGGTGGTCTACGCCATCGAGTTGGATACGCTGCTCCTCGGAAGGCTCCAGCGGCTTACAAAAAAATTCCCGAATCTTACGGTCGTCCACGGCGACGTCCTCGAGGCCGACCTCGCAGCGATAGTCGGCGGACGGCGCATCAGACTCTACGGTAATTTGCCGTACTACATCACGTCGCCGATTCTTCATCACTTTTTCACGTTCGCGGATTTGATCGACGAGATTCACATCGTCATTCAAGAAGAAGTCGCGCTTCGACTCAGCGCGAAGCCAGAGACGAAGCAGTACGGCTATCTCTCCGTCGCCACGCAACTTTACACACGCCCGGAATTTGTCCTGCGCATTCCGCGCAGCGCCTTCAGCCCGCCGCCGGAAGTTGGCTCCGCACTAGTGACGCTTCGCCTTCCCGGCGAAAGAGCAAACCTGGCGCTTTGCGACGAGGAAACCTATCTGCATTTTGTAAAACTGTGTTTTTCGAAGAAGCGCAAAACACTCATCAACAATTTGCGATCGCTGGCGAGTCCGGACGCCGTCCGCGAAGCTCTCGCCGCGCAGAGCCTGCGGCTCGATGCGCGGGCCGAACAGCTCTCCGTCTCGCAGTTCGCCGCTCTGCGCGATTTCCTCGCTGGCACACGCTAACTCTTCTAAGCGCCTTTCTTCCGCGCAGCAATCACTCGGTCCGGATAGTCGCTCATAATTCCATCCACTCCAGCAGCCATGAGCAACCGAATGTGCGCCGGATGATTTACCGTCCAGCACACGACTTGCACATCTTTCTTATGAGCCGCCTCGATCATCGACGGCGTCACGAGATCGCCGCGCACCACAATCTGCCGCGCGCCCACATCCAGCGCGGAATTCAGAGGATCGGCGAGCTGCCCGTCGTAGAGCACTCCGGTCATCAGCGTCGGCTCGATCTTGCGCAAGCCTGCCAGAATCGTCGGGTCAAATGAAATCACCACCACGCGCGCCACTTCCCCGGACTCTCGCAACGCTCCGATCAACGCATGCTCTCCGCCCCAGGAGCCGCTGGGTTTTAGTTCCAAATAAAATACGACGTCGTTTTTCTTCGAGAATTCCAGAATTTCCTCGAGAGTCGGAATGCGCTCTCCGGCGTATTCGCTTCCGAACCACGAGCCCGCGTCCAGCCGTCGCAGCACCGCGAGCGTCTGATCGTGCACTTTGCCCTGGCCGCCGGTCGTGCGGTCCACGGTGTCGTCATGAATGGCCACAAACCGTGCGTCGCGCGACAGTTGCAAATCCGTCTCGATGAATGTGGCTCCCAACGCGACGGCCTTCTTGAACGCGGCCAGCGTGTTTTCCGGCGCGTGTCCCGAAGCCCCGCGATGCCCGATAATCAACAATGCGTTGCGCTCCTTCCAGGACTCGCCATCGAGGCGAGACGCCAGGCTGCGAGACTTCCCGAAAGCTCGCCCCTTGCCGAGAAGTTGCGTCCGAGTTGTATGCTAACATCCGCCTCCAGTCAAATAGGTATGCGCTCATGCTGCCGTACTACTCTGTGTTCGACAATCTCGGCTACCGGGTGGAAGGGGGCAAAGCGCTCCTGGAGGGACAAGTCGTTCGTCCGTCGCTGAAGTCGGACGCCGAAGCCGTAGTCAAGAACGTCCCGGGCGTCGCTACGGTTGTCAACAATATCGAAGTCCTGCCACCCTCTCCGATGGATGACCAGCTTCGTCGCGCACTTTACCGCGCCATTTATGGCGATCCGGCTCTTTCCCGCTACGGCTATTCCGCCGTGCCATCGATCCACATCATCGTAAAGAATGGAAACGTCGCACTCGAAGGTGTGGTCGACAGCGAAACGGATAAAAATCTGGCCGGCCTTGGCGCTAACGGCGTCCCAAATGTCTTTTCCGTGAAGAACAACCTACGGGTCGAAGGCGGCAAGTAAATTCAGAGCGAGCGGCAGAGCACACTATGCCGTCGGTGCCGCGCCGCTCGTGCGTTTCTTCCCAAGAAACGCGCGGGGAAAGGTCTCAACATTTATCTTTAAGGCTTCGACGACTTTCGGAAGGCGATCTTCCTTCACTTGCGGCAAAGAATCGCTAAAACTAAGCCAACGGTCATTTTTCGTGCGGTCTCTGAAATTGGCGGAAATGGAGCGTCCCTGGTGTGAACTTTTGTATCGTTCGATGTCCCTGCGAATAGCCCGATCCTTCGAGCTTCTGGCTTAGGCTTCTAACTGCTTGAATATATGACGCTTACAAATTCGACATGACTGGCCAGTGGCCTTTGAATTGCCTTTCTCTAGGATCGGCCCAAGCCCGCTCGAATGGCTACTCGGGAGGTTTAAAAAAAATGGCGACTGCAACCGCAAAACCGAACCCGGCAACCACGCCTCGACCATTCTCGAATCGTATCGTGTCCGTTAACGCCGCGCCAGAGGAGTTCGATTTGGAGAGCGGCCTGCCTGCTGGATTTCTCGATTTTCTGGCGCCACTGCACGCGGCCCTAACGATGCGGCAGCGCGCGCTAGTTGCGCGGCGCGAACGCGCTCTCGCTGAGGCGCATGCCGCCAAATTGCCGAACTACTTGCCGCCGTCCGTAGCTACCACGAACTCCTGGCGTGTCGAGCTGTCCCCGTGGTGCGCCGACCAGCGGAATCAAATGACCGGACCGGCCGATGAGGCCGAACTCGTCGTGAAGATGCTCAATTCCGGCGCGCCCGGCGTGATGCTCGATCTGGAAGACGCGAACGCGAATACCTGGGAGCACACGATTTGCGGCATCGAAAACATTCTCGATGCACTGGCAGGCCGGCTGACGTATTACGACCGAAAGCGCGAAAAGACAGTTGGAATTCTGCCGAGCAGCACGGTGATTTTCACGCGGCCGCGCGGTCTGCATATTCACCAAGCCGGAATTCTTGACGGCGAACTGTTGCCTGCTTCCCTCTTCGACGTGGCGATGGTTGCCTATCAGGTGGACTTCAGCACGCTGCGGCATCCCCTGTGCTTCTATATCCCGAAATCCGAATCTGCCGATGAGGCGCTATGGTGGCGCGATCTTTTCCAAATGATTGCGCGGGCGAAGGGTCTTCCAGCCGGCGCGATCAAGTGCATGGCATTGGTGGAGTCGCATCCGCTGGCTTATCAGATGGAAGAGTTCGCATGGAATCTTCGCGAGCACATTCTTGGTTTGAATCTCGGGCGCTGGGATTACATGGCCAGCTTGATCCACTTCAACTTGGAAAATCCGGAATGGGTTTTGCCGGACCGAAACACGATTCCGCACAACGTGCCATTTTTCCAGAATTTGCGCGAGCGGATACCGGAGATTTGCCACAAACACGGGATGCTCGCTATTGGCGGAATGACTGCGCTCTTTCCGAGCCGGGAAGACGCGGAGCTGAATGCTCGAGCCCTCAGAGTGCTTGCGGAAGACAAGAAGAACGAAGCAACGTCCTTGATGGATGGCGCGTGGACAGGCCACCCGGATCAGAATGCGATTGCCGTAGCGCAATTCCCGGCGCCGAATCAACTCAGTGCGCGTCCAACAAGCCCGGACACGCACGTGAATCTGCGGCCGCTCCCCACTGGCGTTGGCAAAAGGACGCTTGCGGGAACGCGCGCGGCCATTCGGACTGTGATTCGCTATCGAAACGGCGTCCTGAAGGGAAAAGGCGCAAGCCTGCTCGATGGTTATATGGAGGACCTCGCAACGGACCGCATCTATCGGTTGATGATTGGGCAGCGGTTGCTGCATTCGAGCAGCGTAGAGATTCTTGACGAAAGCGGTACGCCAGTGTGGCACACACCGGAATTAATCAGCCGGCTATTTGACGAAGAACTCGAGCGGTTGCTCTCCGAGCCAGCGAATGCAAACGATCCACGGGCTGTGGCTTCACTCCGCGAGGCGCGCAATTTGAGCGAGGAAATGATACGGCGGCAGGAATTCAATCCGGCCTAAGACACAGCTTTATTAAAGCCACCATTGGACTGAGGGCCACGACTTTTTGCAAGGAGATGGATATGGCATCGAATGGACAAAACGGGGCCAACGGAAAAACAAAACATTCACACGAGGATTGGTACACCAGTTCACGGTGGTCGGGCATCACGCGTCCGTATTCGTACGATGACGTGCTGCGGTTGCGCGGGACGATCCTGATCGAGTACACGCTGGCGCGGCTGGGCGCGGAGCGGCTGTGGAATTTGATGCACAGCGATCCGTATGTTCCGGCGCTAGGCGCGATCACCGGCAATCAAGCGATTGAAATGGTGCAAGCCGGATTGAAAGCAATTTACGGATCGGGCTGGCAAGTGGCGGCGGACGGCAATTCGGCGGGCGACGTTTATCCCGACCAGAGTTTGTATCCGTGCGACTCCGCGCCGAACCTTGTGAAGCGCCTCAACCGAGCGCTGCTGCGCGCGGATCAGATCGAATCCGCCGAACGGAAGCCGAGCGCAACGTATTGGTTCGCGCCGATTGTGGCAGACGCGGAGGCAGGGTTCGGCGGTTCGCTCAACGCTTACGAACTGATGAAATCGATGATTGAAGCGGGCGCGGCGGGCGTTCACTTTGAAGACCAGCTTTCTTCGGCAAAAAAATGCGGGCACCTGGGCGGCAAGGTGGTTGTGCCCACGCGCGAGTTCATCGAGAAGCTGACGGCGGCGCGGCTTGCCGCGGACGTTTGCGGCGTGCCGACGATTTTGATCGCGCGCACGGACGCGAACTCGGCTGGCTTGCTGCTATCCGACGCCGACGCGCGCGACCGCGATTTCATTTACGGCGATCGCACGCCGGAAGGCTTCTACCAAGTTCACGGCGGGATCGATGCGGCGATTGCGCGCGGCCTCGCCTATGCGCCGTACGCGGACATGTTGTGGTGCGAAACGTCCACGCCCGATCTTGGCGAAGCAAGGAAATTCGCGGACGCGATTCATGCCAAGTTTCCCGGCAAGCTGCTGGCGTACAACTGTTCGCCGTCGTTCAACTGGAAGAAAAAGCTGGACGACGTGACGATTGCAAACTTTCAGCAAGAGCTGGGAAAAATGGGCTACAAATTCCAGTTCGTCACGCTGGCTGGATTCCACGCTCTGAACATGTCGATGTTCCATCTGGCGCGCGGATATTCGCAGGGCGGCATGACGGCATACTCGAAGCTTCAGCAAGAAGAATTTGCCGCGCAAGAACTGGGCTACCGCGCCGTCACGCATCAGCGATTCGTGGGCACCGGCTACTTCGACGAAATTGCGCAAGTGGTTTCCGGCGGCGCGACGTCGACCACAGCGTTGGCCGGTTCGACGGAGGCCGAGCAATTCCACGCTGCTGATAACGGGCACGGCGCAGGTGAGACTGTGGCGTCAGGCGCGCAAATCTAGAATTCGCGCTTTGATTGCATTTTCAGAAAAACGTGCAGGGGCCTGGATAGGCGCCTGACGCATCTTCGGGCTTGGTTCGTATTCCGAAAAGACGGTCTCGTCAGTTCGGGCTGGTTGTGGCTGCGGCCGGCGCCGTGCTTACGTTCGTCCCCTGGCCGATTTCGAGATCGAATTTTTCCCCACTAAAGAAGAGCGAGTTGAGTGAGCGGCTGCCGTCTTGTGCGGCCGTGGCCGAATAGCCGTCTTGTTTGTTCGGAACTGGAATAGAAACCACTCGCGCCGACACACTGGCTACGGTTTCCTTGCCTTTGAGAATATTCACTTTTACATCGGGACCGGTGCCGCTCCATTCGACCTTATACTCGCCGGGGGCCAGCGACTTGCCCTCGACAGTGACGCTGGTATCAAAATGAAGCGTTTTCTTGCTGCCGTTCCCTGCGAAGGCACCGGCGGATAACAACAACGAACTGCCGACCAACAGAGTGAAGAGCGTGGTGACTTTCATGTGCAACTCCCTTTTCTTTTCTCCTGGCGCTGGGGCGTTTGAAATAACGCTCCGGCCTGCGGAGGGATTTGACTTGGTATTTCCTTTATTTAGATGGCGCCGGCCGTCATCCGTTAGAACTCTGCAGGCCGCAAAGTTTGTTTTGGGCGAAGAAAATAATTTCATGGTCGAAAGCGGATAGCACTAAATCCTGAAGCTGCAATAGGTTGTCGCTGGAGCGAACGGAGCGCAATCGCAACGAAGAAGGTTGATATGACAGCTTTTTATTCATCGAGTGAGAGCACGAATGCCATTCCACCGATATTGAATGCATTGGATTGGGCGGCTGTGGAAGAGTCGCTCTCTGCGCGAGGGTACGCGGTGACCTCTCCGCTTCTCGCGGCGAAGGAATGCGCGGAACTCATTGCGTTATATGGTGACGAGAAACGGTTTCGCAGCCACATCCTAATGGAGCGGTATCGTTTTGGAATTGGCGATTACAAATACTTCGATAACCCATTGCCGCCAGTGGTCGCGAGTCTCCGGACTGCGGCGTATCCGCATTTGGCGAAGATCGCGAATCGCTGGGCCGATAAGCTTGGGGAACGCCGCGCGGTCTATCCGCTGGCGCACGCCGAATTTCTGAAAATATGTCACAAGGCCGGGCAGAACAAACCGACGCCGTTGATGCTTCATTATGGAGCGGGCGGCTACAACTGCATGCATCAGGATCTTTATGGCAAAGTAAGTTTTCCTTTGCAGATGGTTTTTCTGTTGGGGCAAGAGGGGCGCGACTGGGAAGGCGGCGAGTTTATTCTGGTCGAGCAACAACCCCGGGCGCAGTCAAAGGCGGAAGTGGTGCGGGGGAATCAAGGGCAGGCGATTATTTTCACCACGAGTTTCAGGCCCGTCGAAGGAACTCGCGGGTATTATCGCGTCAATTTGCGACACGGTGTCAGCCGCGTGCATCGTGGCACGCGTTACACATTGGGAATCCTTTTCCACGACGCGAAGTGAGTTCCGGCGCGCGGGTCATCAGCCTTCCAATAGGAGCCGACCGACAGCCACTTTTTGATGGCCTCGCAGAGGTGCCCCGCGCTTTTTAGGCACGGCCGGATTGCTCCAGGCCTCGATACGCGCCTCGACCGCGATATAATTTCCGTCATGCATATTAAACCTCTCTCTCACAAATTGCGTTTACTTGGAGCCTTTTGCGTGTTGCTCGCAGCGCCAGCTTTTGCTCAAGATACGAGCTGGGAACAGGAGCTCACGACCTGGCGCGCGCAGCATGTCGCCGATCTCTTGAAGCCGGCGGGCTGGCTCTCACTCACTGGGCTGGAATGGCTGCAGCCCGGCGATAATTCTTTTGGCACTGCGACCGACAATAAAATTCGTCTTGCGGGAAGTGGCGCGGCGCACATGGGAATTCTTCATCTCGAAGCGAACAGCGTGCAGCTTCTCCCACCGTCCCGAGGTTTCCCGCCAGATTTGCGCGTGGCCGATGCTCCGGCAAAAACTCAGCTTCTGACCGTGGAGGCGGATAATGACAAAAATGCTCCGCATATCACCATTGGCACGCTGAATATGTACGTCATCCGGCGCGCAGACAAGTACGCACTGCGCGTGAAAGACTCGAAATCGCCGACGCTCGTCGCTTTCCATGGATTGAATTGGTACGAGCCGGACGCCAAATATCGCCTGAAGGCAAAATGGATTCCGTACAGTCCGCCGAAATCCGTCACGCTGGTGACGCTGGCAGGAACGACGTATTCGCAGCCTGTTCCCGGAGTTGCGGAATTTGTTTTGGAAGGCAAGACGTACCGGCTGGAGCCTGTACACGAGGATCCGGCTGCGCCGCAGCTTTTCTTCATACTTCGCGACACCACTAGCACAACCACGACTTACAAAGCATGCAGGTTTCTGTACACAGTTATGCCGAGCAACGGGGTCGACAAGCCGGGAGAGCTTGTCCTGGATTTGAATCGGCTGGAAAATCCGCCGTGCGCTTACACGCCGTTTGCCACTTGTCCGTTGCCGCCAGCGCAGAACCGGCTGGCGATTGCTTTGCCAGTCGGAGAGAAGCGCTACCACGATTGAAGATTTTGTGTGAATCGGCGGTTTTCTAGTAAAGAGCGGCCACAACCATTCGAGGCCAGGGTAAAAGTGCCATGCATTACGGACTGAGTGATATGGCGGCGTGATTGGAAATTGGCAGCGATCTGTCGGACAATAAAACTTACACCCGGACATGAACCCCTCTGACGCCAGAGCGCTCGCACGGAAAGACGACGATGCCGCTGCGCGCGAGAAACTTATCGCGCTACGGCTGGCGCTGCTGCGTGTTCACAAAACACTACTGGATATGGAGCGGCGCGAATACGAACGCGCCAACGGCAAAGTTACGGTAGGAGAACTTTTCCGGCTGGTCATCGACCACCAGCAATTTGGCTGGCTGCACAACATCTCGGAATTCGTTGTTCGGCTGGATGAGACTTTTGCGGGAGGGACTCCCGTTACGGCTGATGATGTTCGCACAGCCTTTTCGCTCGCTCGCAAAATGTTTGCACCCTCGGAATCGGGCGATGCGTTTCAAAAGAAGTATTTTGATGCCATTCAGATGGATCCCGCCGTCGTGATCGACCATGCGGAACTCGCGCGGCTGTTCAACAACGAGCCGCCTGACGTAAGCTCGTCCTAGGCCGTGTCACGCTCGGACCTCAAACTTCGCCGCCTCACTCGAAAAGAACTTCCCTGCGACACGCTGGAGCTTGCGCGGTTTCTAATTGGAAAAGTTGTGGTACGCGAACTACCGGAGGGGCGGCTCAGCGGCCGAATCGTGGAAGCGGAGGGCTATCCGCCGGGCGATCCGGCAGGGCACCATTTTCGCGGACCCACGCCTCGCAACCGATCACTTTTTCTCCGCTGCGGCCACGTGTATGTCTATTTCAATTACGGCATGCACTTTATGCTGAATATATCGAGCGAACGCGCTGGTATCGGAGGCGGCGTTCTGATTCGCGCACTGGAGCCTCTCGAAGGAATCGAGCTAATGCAGCGTCATCGAAAGAGCACTGATCTGATCGATCTTACTCGGGGGCCAGGACGACTTGCCGCTGCGCTGCGAATAGACCGAACCCTCGACGGACTAGATCTTTTTTCGCGCGGACCGCTTTGGATTGGTGTGCGTGTGCCAGCGAAGTCCGCAAGGCAGGTGGCGGTTAAGGAACCGCCTGCTGCCGTTACAGTTCGCATTGGCATCACCCGGGCCACCAACAAGCCGTTTCGCTTCTACGAACGCGGCAATCCCTTCGTCAGCGGGCCCAAGCGGCTTCTTCGTTCAGATGCGACGCCAACTAAGCCAAACAGTTGAAGATTACAGAGTATTGCTTTCAGGGGTTTTGTTTTCAACGGACAATTTAGCGGACGGAATTCGCTAGTCGCCGCAGGCATACCCGGTTTGGGTATTCATTGGCAGGAATTCTTCACTGCGTTTCGACTTTGCAGACTTCGGTGCGCGCAGAGGCACCATGTTCGCCGGTGAACGTCGCTGCTTGTCGCGCATACGGTCGCGCAGTCCTTCGCGCAGCCTTCTATGCGCACGGAAGAGCCGCAGACGTACGGCTACCGTGGAAATGCCCAGACGAGCCGCTACTTCGTGCGTGGAATACTGCAACACGTCGCGCAGCAAACAGATTTGGCGCAAGTCCGGTGCGAGGCGTGCGATGGCGGCGGCGATCAGTACGCGCAACTCCCGGCGCGCATAGCGTTCCTCGGGATTATCGGTCCGGGCCGGTAGCCGGGTGCCGAGAGTCTCTTCCGGCACGACCCCGGGTTCTTCGAGGGAAACGTGTTTGCCTTCCCGGCGCTGGCGGATCAAGTCGATGGAAGCATTGATAGTGATGCGCGAAACCCAGGCGTGAAGGTCATCCTTGCCCTCGTCTTGCTGGCCGGCAAACTGGCTGAGACGCGAGAACGCTTTCAGCAGAGCTTCCTGGCGGGCGTCTTCGGCGTCGGCAGGGTTGCCAGTCAAACGCAGAGCACGACGATAAAGTCCCGGTCCATACGGCAGAACCATTTCGGCGAAAGCCTCGCCATCGCCCAGCCGCGCATCGGCCAGAACCTTTCGCTTCGCGGCGCGAACGGTCTCGGCATTTTCTGATTCAAAATTATAGGCGTCCAAAAGGAAGCTTGCGGCGCTCATATCAAAGGGCTAGGTCGCACCCTGAGCGCCACCTACGCGCCTCGCTAAAATATTGAAAACAAGCGAGTAATTAAGAACCGAGAAGAACGGTGCGCGCAAAGGACCGTCCGATTGTGGGACGAAGCGTCGCGTTTCCGGTCACTTAGCGGTATGAAATCAGCAGAACCAGGCGACTGACCGCTGCCCGATGAGGGTAGGTTTAGGGGACGGGTTCGATCGCCAGGCAGCAAGGGGCTGCGTCGACGGATCAGAGAACGCGGACATCGAGAACTAACCCTTTGAGTATTGGACTTCACTGACTTAGACTTCCGGCAACTTCTGGAGGTCCAATCATGGAAACGACGCGAAGAACGTTTCTTGGAGCTATCGGTGCGGCGGCGGCGCTCAAAGTTGTCGGAGAGACGGCTCTTCCCGAGACTTCCGGAGGAGCACTGGCGACGGCAGTGAAGACTCCTCTTGCTAGTGGAGAGAAAGTGTTGTTTTGGGTGGCGGCGTCAACGCCTTGCGACAAAAACCTGAACTTCGATCCAGAACTGTACAAAGACGTATTGGGTTACTTGAAAGAAAAAGGGGCCGACGGAGTGGTGGTGCTCGGCACCACCGGAGAGTTTCCTTCGTTTTCGTTTGCCGAGCGAAAGAAAATCGCGGAGGCGGCATTCAAGCACAAAAACGGCTTGAACATTATCGTGTCGCCGGGGACGTCGAATTTTCCGGAGACGCTAGAGCTATCGCAGCATGCGCAAGCCAACGGCGCGGACGGCTTGCTGATAGTCCCACCTTTTTATTACAAACATCCACAGCTTGAAGGACTTACGAAATATTTTTCGCTAATTTTTGAAAAGGTGACGATTCCGATCAACCTGTATCACATACCGTTTGCCTCGGGCATCCCGATCTCGCTCGAATTGATGCACAGCCTCGAAAAATATCCGAACTTGGCGGGCATCAAGGATTCGAGGTCCGACGAAGAGGAGTATCACAAATTTGTCGCGGAGTTTCCGAAGCTGAACATGAGAACCGGAACCACGACGAATCTGAAGTACGCGCTGGACAACGGGATGGGGGCGATCCTGGCGGAAGGAAATAACTTCACAACACAAATCGCGGCCGTGTTTGCAGCGAAGCGAGCCGGCAAGGGCATTACGGAGCCGCTAGCCAAACTGGAGACAGCGCTGAAGCTTCTTCGCGCAGGCGGAGTGGACGAATACGGGCCGATGAAGTATGCGCTGAGTTTGCAAATGGGGACGCGGCAGTTTTATCAGCGGCCGCCGAACTCCGACGTCACGGACGAGCAGAAGGCGAAGATTAAGGAAGCGTTGGAAGAAATCAAGAAAATGGGGTGAGGCCAGCGCATGGCGCAGTTTGAGTTGTAGAGTGCAGCGGAGGAGCGAAGATGCTTGGGAAGAAGATGAAGAGGATTTCTTTGTCGGCGGGAAGCGGACTGCTCCTAGGCTCTATCTGCGGGCTCGCGTTGCTGCCGTCGCTGGCTTCCGCTCAGTATCGCGCCAAGGACACGGAATGGTCTAGCTATGCCGCCGATTTGGCGGGCACTCGCTATCGCCCGCTGGACCAAATTAACGCCTCGAACTTTAGCGATCTGGAAATCGCGTGGCGCATCAAGACGGATAATTTCGGTAACCGGCCGGAATACAAACTCGAAGGTACGCCCCTGATGGTGAACAACGTTTTGTATGCGACGGCGGGGTCGCGCCGGGCGGTGATTGCACTGGATGCCGCTACCGGAGAATTGCTTTGGGTGCATGGGGAACATGAAGGTGCGCGCGGCGGAGCGGCTCCGCGGCAGCTTTCGGGGCGCGGCTTGGCGTATTGGTCCGACGGAAAGGAAGAGCGCATTTTTTATGTGACGCCGGGATACAGGCTCATCTGTTTGAGTGCGAAAACCGGCCTGCCGGTGGCGTCCTTCGGCAATGGCGGCGTGCTGGATCTGAAACTCGATGACGATCAAACCATCTTTCCGGATCTGACAACGGGCGAAATCGGAATTCAATCCGCGCCCGTGGTGGCCAAGGACACGGTGATCGTGGGCGCGGCGTTCCGCGAGGGGATGACGCCGAAGAGCATGAAAAATAATAAGGGCTACGTGCGCGGGTTTGACGTGCGCACGGGCAAGCGGCTCTGGGTATTTCACACGATTCCGAAAAAGGGCGAGTTTGGGTACGACACTTGGCAGAACGATTCCGCGGAGTACACGGGAAACACAGGCGTGTGGACGCAAATCACGGTGGATGAACAGCTCGGGCTGGTCTATTTGCCGGTCGAATCTCCCACGAGCGATTACTACGGCGGGCACCGGCCGGGGAATAATTTGTTTGGCGAGAGTTTGGTCTGCGTGGATTTGAAGACTGGACAGAGGAAGTGGCATTTCCAATTGGTGCATCACCCGCTGTGGGATATGGACATTTCGTCTGCCCCAATCCTTGCGGACATTGTGGTAGACGGAAAACCAATTAAGGCGGTGGCGCAGCCATCCAAGCAAGGATTCCTGTATGTTTTCGATCGCATCACAGGCAAACCAGTGTGGCCGATCGAAGAACGCAGAGTGGAAGTGGGTAGCGTGCCCGGTGAGTGGTACTCACCGACGCAACCGATTCCGACGAAGCCGCCAGCGTACAGCCGCAATGGCGTTTCGATCGAAGATTTAATCGAGTTCAATCCCGAACTTCGCGAGAAGGCCAAGGAGATAGTTTCCAAATACCACCTGGGTCCCGTCTTTACGCCGCCGGCGGAAAGCAAAGCGGATGGTCCACTGGGGACGTTGACGCTGGGAACGGCTTCGGGTGGAACGAATTGGCCAGGCGGTTCCTACGACCCCGAAACCCACATCGTATACGCGTATGCCTGCAACGCTTGCGTGGAGCCGATTGGATTGGTGCCTGCTCCCAAGGAAGTGTCCGACTTAAAATACATCGCGGGAGTGGATGGGCAGGCGGTCGGCATCATGAGAGGCCCGGGGGAAAACGCTGGAGCGGATTCTCCGATGCCACCAAAGAAAGCGTCCGGCGGCGGATTTGTGCGGCTGAACGTGGATGATCTTCCGTTGATCAAGCCGCCGTACGGAACGATCACCGCAATTAACCTCGACGAAGGAAAAATCGTGTGGCAGATCGCGCATGGCGAGACTCCGGATGTAGTGCGAAACTACCCGGCGTTTAAAGGAATGAACATCGCGCGGACTGGGCAGCAGACTTACAACATCGGAACATTGATTACGAAGACGCTGGTGATTGCCGGCGAGGGGCAAGTGACGACGACGGCGGATCATCCGCGCGGGGCGATGCTGCGCGCGTATGACAAAGCTACGGGGAAAGAAGTTGGCGCGGTGTATATGCCGGCGCCGCAGAGCGGATCGCCGATGACATACATGGTGAATGGGAAGCAGTACATCGTCGTGGCCGTGAGCGGCGGACCCTATTCGGGTGAGTACATTGCGTACACGTTGCCCTCGGCGGGCGAATGAACTGGATCGTGGCGTGAAAACCTGGAGCGCGTTTATCGCCTGCGCTTGTATTGCGGCGATTACAGCTGCAAGTAGCGCGCTTTGCGCTCAAGAAGCAGCGGCGACGGGATCGCGCTCTGTGTGGGATGGTGTGTATACCGAGGACCAGGTGAAGCGCGGCGAGGTGCTTTATCAAAAGGAATGCAAGAGCTGCCATGGCGTTGCGCTCGCGGGCGGCGAATCATCGCCTCCGCTGACGGGCGGGGCGTTCCTGTCCAATTGGAATGGGCTGACGCTGGGCGATTTGTTCGAGCGAATTCGCAAAACGATGCCGCAGAATGCTCCGGGCAAATTGAATCGGCCACAAAACGCCGACATTCTTGCATTTCTTTTGAGCGCAAATAAATTCCCGTCAGGAAAAACAGGGCTCTCGCGGCAGACAGAGTTTCTGAAGGAGATTCGCTTCGAAGCTGTGAGACCGGAGCAAAAGAAATAATCAGGTGCTTGGCATTACGGTAGGACCTGTTCAGCAAGACTCGTCAACGGAGGAGTGATCCATGCAGAGCAGAAATATAATGATTCCAGTAGTCGCGATTGTGGCGGCGTTCGCCGGATACTTAGCAGGGTATGCGACAAAACCGAATTCACAGCAGGTATTGAGCGGGCACTTCGAGGATTTCTCGATGATTCCGAGCGCCTTAGCTCAGGAAAACAAACAGGAAAATAAAGCAGAGCCGATGCCGTTCGGTTACAACTCGCCGCGGCAGCCAGCGCTGGCGCCGGACGCGCCTCCCATCGCGTACTGGAATATTGACGAGATAAAAAAAGCGCATGGGGAAATGGTGGAGAAGGCCGCGAAGATGGCCACGCAAGCGGGGAGCGGGAGCTCACAATCGATTGGCGGCGGACCGGTACACATTCAGACGCGGAATTTCAGCATGTTCATGCTGTACCGCATGCATCGTGAGCAGCCAGTGCTGAGCTTGACGAAAGTCAACAGCGTTTGGGACGACGCAGAAATGCATGCTGGAGCTTACGACTTTTATGTGATCACTGGTGGGACGGGCGAGATGATCGTGGGCGGAAAAATTGCCAACCGGCAGAATTTGATGGACAAGGACGGGCCCGTGCCCGGCGAGTATCGCGGGCAGCCGATCATCGGAGGACAAACGTTTAAAGTTAAGGCGGGTGATTGGCTGCTTATTCCGCCGGACACACCGCATCAGCCAAAGCCCGATGCTGGGGGCTTCAGCTACTTCATCATGAAGATTAATGTGGGGATCTATCCTTGGAGTCTGGTTCGATAGGAGAGATCGCGCGTTGTTATTGCTTGGAGCGGCCTTTCGCTCCTAGGGCGAGATTTTCGTAGACTTTGCCGTCCCTCATTACGAAAAGCACGCGGCGCACGGCGGTGATGTCTTGGAGAGGGTCGCCGTCCATGGCAATGATATCGGCATCCATGTCTGGTGCGATCGTACCGACTTTTTCTTTGAGACCCAAGGATTCGGCGGAGATGCTGGTGGCAGACATGATCGCTGCCATCGGATCCTGGCCGCCATCGCGCACGCGCACGATGAATTCCTCTTCGTTGCGTCCGTGCGCGCCGGCGACGGCGTCCGTGCCGTAAACAATTTTCAAATCTTTGTGCGTGAGCGCTTTCTTGAAGGTCTCTAGAACGATGGCGATGCCCTTCTCCATGAAGGCGAACCCTTGCTCGTTGTAGTTTCCGATGCCGAGATATTTTTCTTTGTTCTCGAGATAGTTCTGCAAAACGAGGCCAATGTTGGGGTCGTAATAGATGCCGCGTTGCGCCATGAGGACGAAGACATCGTCGGTGACGTAGGCACCGTGCTCGATGGTCGTGCAGCCGGCGAGTGCAGCGGCTTTCGCGGATTCCGCAGAATGAGCATGGACAATGGTTCGGAGGCCAAGCGACTTGGCTTCGCCGCACGCTGCGGCCAGCTGCTCATCAGTCATCGTTTGCGTGCCGCCTTCGCGAATGCTTTTTGACGCGAAGAGTTTGATGAAGTCCGCGCCTTGCTGTTTTCTTTCGCGAACGAGCTCGCGCAGTTTTTCTGGGGAGCCACTCTTCTCGTCGAGTGGTTCAAGCGACGTAAGCATGCGCGGGCCGGGGATGGTTCCGCGAGCGATGGCTTCGCGCAAATCTTTATCTTCGAGCGATCCGGGACTTTGGATAGTGGTGAAGCCAGCGTTGAGCGTAAGGATAGCGTTGTCCGCGGCGTGGAGCATGGCGCGCACGGGAGGCTCGTCCTTTCCGGCGAGGCGGCCGTTGTCGAAATGCCAGAAGATGTGCGCGTGCGTGTCAATCCAGCCGGGAGTGACTGTCAAGCTGGTGAGATCGTAGGTGATCGCACCACCGGGCGCGTCGCCGCCGATGCGCGCGATTTTTCCGCCCTCGACAACGATAATGGTGTTGCGAAGAATCTGACCCTTGCCGTCAAGAGCTGTCGCGACCCTTAGAACGATGGGGCGCTGCTGGCCGGCGGCGAGCTGTGTCAGAAGCGGCGCGACAAGTAAGAAAACCGCGCTGGCGAATCGCAAGCGTCTCGGCATGTACCCCTCTGGAATTAGTAGGCGTTGGCATAGCATCGTCGTATGACTGGCCTACTGTTCGACATGGGTGTACCTCGAAATCGCTCCTCATGCAAGCGTTGGGCGAATAGGAGCATAGCTGATCGAAAACAGAACGAGAGAGTAGGGTGCTATTAGATTTATTTAAGGATGTGAAACCCCAAAGCTCCGGCCTTCTGACGAACGGTTACAGACTGCTGTTCGATGACCTAGAAGCTTACAACTGACTGATTGGGCTGTACGAATCTGGCCTGGTGAGCAAATCAACTATCGAGCCATGGCTGCGGCAACACGCCGAGCGAATTTGATTGGTTATCTTTTCTACTCCGCAAAATTCCGAGTTTCGAAAGCAGACACTCACTTGCTCGCGGGAGTGATGACGATGGTGCGGAACATCACGCGGCCTTTTTCGCTGCCCTGGAGGTAGATGGGGCCGGGGAGTTCTTCGTGACTATCGAGGGCGCCGCCGGTGATGCCGGGGACTTCCTTGTTGTCGATGATGGTTTGGCCATTCAGGACGACGTTGACCATGCGGCCGACGAGCGTGATGTCGTAGGTCTGCCATTCGCTGGGCTTGCGCGGAGGCTCAGGCGAAGGAGCAAGGAATCCATAGACGCTTCCCATGTGTTGGCTGGGAGGATCGGTTGCGGAGTCGGTTTCGATTTGCACTTCGTAGCGGCCACGGAGATACACGCCGCTATTGGAAGTAGGGCCGCAGTTGAACTCGACGTGGACTTTGAAGTCTTCGAATTTGGAACTGTTGATCAATTCGGGGCCGCGGTCGGGCCTGACTAACACGCCGTTTTCGACTTTCCACACGGGCGATGCGCCGGGCTTATCCTCGTGCCAGCCCGTCAAATCTTCTCCATTAAACCTGAAAAACGAAGTTGAAGTGGGTTTCATGGAGACTCATTGATGGATTTTGGGCTCAAGTCGCGAGCCCAGAATGCAACTTCGGCGAAGTTGGGACCCCGTAGGATAAGACGTTTTCCAGCAGCGGGATGCGTGGTTTGAGGCCACCCCAAGAAGCCGACAGATGCAGAACCAAGCGGTGGCCGGCCCGGCCGAGCAATGCACCGCAAAGAAAAACTTGCGCGCGCAGCGTGGCCGGTTGGCGATAGGTTTTACAGCCACTAGCGCGCTGGAATTCTCCCAGCAGATTGAACAGTAGCAGGATGCTGCGGAAGGCTGCTTCGGTGGCGAAGAACTCCTGC
>DATDHE010000432.1:0-26939 GCA_036521695.1 Candidatus Acidiferrum sp.
AAACTCTTGAGTTTTCAGCTATCTCGTTTGTTTGACGTGCCCGACCTCAGTTTATGAGTCTGCTGCTGTAACCGCTCAGCTACGGGCCCAACGCACTCCTCAAGATACTACAAGAGAAAGTCTCAGTGCAGCGATTCGACTTCTCGCAGCAGCCTGCGCTGACCATCTCCTAGTGCTAACATCTGTTTCGACGCTCACAAATGGACATCGCTACAAAAAGGGAATAGCATGCGCGATGGATGAAAAGGTTACGGCGCGCTGGAGACCGACGGGGATGACGCAACGTGCGAAAACAGACGAGCTCATAACTGCTGCATTGGACTCTTTTCAGATTGAATTGCCTTCCTGGGGCTTCGCGAATACCGGAACACGATTTGGCAAATTTCTGCAGCTGGCCGCGGCTTCAATCATCGAGGAAAAATTCAGCGATGCGGGAGAAGTCCATCGCCTTACGGGTGTTTGTCCCACGATCGCCTTGCATGTTCTGTGGGATTTGCCGGACGGGTTGGCAGGGGTCGCAAATATTAAGGTGCTGGCGGAAAAGCATCGAGTGCGGCCGGGTTCCATCAACCCGAACGTGTTTCAGGACCAACTCTACAAGTATGGGTCCCTGGGCAGCCCGGACGCCGCCGCGCGAACTGCTGCGATGGCCCACCTTCTGGAGAGCGCCGACTTGGCCAAGCAACTGGGCAGCCGCGACGTTTCTCTGTGGTTTGCAGACGGCTCCAACTATCCAGGAACGGCGAACATACGACAGCGCCGAAAATGGTTCGAAGAGAGCCTCGCGAAACTTCACGAGCAACTTGCTCCTGACCAACGAATGCTCGTCGAATACAAACCGTTCGAGCCAGCGTTCTATCACACCGACATTGCCGACTGGGGCATGGCGCTGCTGCTCGCGAAGAGGGCTGGGCCGAGGGCCAAGGTGCTCGTGGACACCGGTCACCATTACCAAGCGCAAAACATCGAGCAAATCGTCGCATGGCTGCTGGGCGACGGCATGCTCGGCGGGTTTCATTTTAACGACCGCCGCTACGCAGATGACGATCTGACCCTCGGCTCCATCGACCCGTATCAAATATTCAGGATCTTCCATGAGATTTTCTATTTTGAGTGGGAGACGGGCAAGCGAGCGGATGTGGCCTACATGATCGATCAGAGCCACAACTTGAAGGGCAAGATTGAGGCGATGATTCAGACGGTGACAACCGCACAAGAATTGTACGCCAAAGCCGCGATTGTGGATCACGAGAAGTTGGCCGCGTGCCAGGCGAAATGTGCGCTGGTAGACTCGGAAGTTTGTCTCAAGGAGGCTTTTTCTACCGATGTTCGGCCGGCAATCCGCGAATGGGCACGCTCCCACGGCCTGCCGGAGGATCCCCTGGACGCGTTTCGGAAAAGCGGCTATCTCGAGCGGATCACCGAAGTACGCAGCAAGCGAAATGCCGCCTCGGTATCGAGTTACGCGTAACGCTGCCAGACCGCGCGTTCTCTCCTGAAAAATATGTCAGAAACATTTGGCGGGTTCACATACCTCGCATTCGACTTGGGCGCTGAGAGCGGCCGCGCCATCCTGGGGCGATTCCACTCCGGCCGCTTATCCATCGAAGAGATTGGCCGATTCCGAAACGAGCCGGTGATCAATAACGGCGGTTTGCACTGGGATGTACCGCGCTTGTGGCACGAAATGAGGTCGATTCTGAGTTCCATCGGCCCGCGTGGCGTCGAACGTCTGGATGGTATTGGCGTCGATACCTGGGGCGTGGATTATGCTCTACTGGGGCAGAATGGCGCGCTACTGGAAAATCCATTCCACTATCGCGACACCCGCACCGAAGGGCTGATGCAGCGCGCGCTCAAGATTCTGACGCCGGAGATCGTCTACAGCATCACGGGTATCCAATTTCTGCCCTTTAATACGTTGTACCAGCTGTATGCGACTCAACTTCTAACACCGCGCACGTTGGAAATGGCCAAACATTTTGTGACCGTCCCAGACTTGTTCCATTTCTGGCTGACGGGAAAGATCCTATGCGAGCGCACCAACGCATCCACCACGCAATTCCTTGACGTCCACAAACGAGAATGGTCACTGGAACTCCTGCACAAGCTGGGAATCCCCGCTCACATGCTTCCGCCTCTTGTCGACGCGGGTACCATCCTAGGAAACGTTCTTCCGGAGCTGACCGGTGGCATGGATGCACTCTCGGGCACCCCGGTGATTGCTCCCGCCAGCCACGACACCGCCTCCGCTTTTGCGGCAGTGCACTCCGGCAAAAATGTGGCGCTGATTAGTTCGGGAACATGGTCGCTGCTAGGCACGGAGTTGGCTGGGCCAGTGGTTACCGACGAAGCGCGACGTTTGAATTTCACGAACGAAGGCGGCGTTGGCGGAACGGTGCGGCTGCTGAAAAACATTTGCGGGTTGTGGCTGCTGGAGCGCTGCCGCAAAGATTGGCAGAGCGAAGGCAGAGCCATCGAATACCAGGAGTTGCTGGCGCAAGCTGCCGCCGAGCCACCTTTGCAGTTCTTGGTCAATCCGGATGATCGCTCTTTCGTCTTGCCACAACACATGCCGCAGGCGATCGCAGCGTTTTGCGCAAAGAGCAGACAATCGAAACCGCTCGGACCTGGCCCGGTAACGCGCACGATCTTGGAGAGTCTGACGCTGAAATACCGCCAAGTGTTGGAATCTCTGGAGCGCCTGGTAGGAACGAAGTTTCAGGAAATCCGCATAGTGGGAGGAGGCTCGCGCATCGATCTGCTCAACCAGTTCACCGCGGATGCCATCGGGCGGCGCGTGCTTGCCGGCCCAGTTGAGGCGACGGCACTTGGAAATCTTGCTATGCAAATGGTGGCGACAGGGGCCGTAGCCTCACTCAGCGAAGCGCGCGACCTCATCTCCACGAGTTTTCCTCCGCGAGTTTTTGAGCCGAAGGATACGGATCGCTGGGGAGAAGCGTTCGAACGTTTTCAGTCGTTCTCGACTAACTCCACCGACTGACTCTCGCATCCCTTTACCGGAGAAAAGCCTCCGGCAGTCCGCCGTCAACCGGAATGATGTGGCCCGTGGTGCAACGCGCCTGAGCGCTGGCCAAAAACAATATAGCGCGAGCGCAATCCGCAGGTTCGACCGGCTGATGCGTAAGAGTTCGCTGTGCGTAGAAACCTGCCAATAGGGAGCGCAATTCGTCGTCGCTTTGCTCTTCTCGAAACACAATTCCGTATTTCTTAAGCGACGCAATCACGCGATCGCGGGGAAACATTGTCGAGCCTTTGACCACCGCGGCTGGACTGACGCCGTTCACGCGAATGCGCGGTGAAAGAGATACCGCCAACTCGCGTATAAGGTGGCTCACCGCGGCTTTGCTTACGTCATAAGCTTCGCTGCCGCGCTTGGAAACCACCGCGTTGGCCGAACTGGTGAAGACCAGCGATGCAGCGAGGTCCTGCTTGGTAAAAATCGCGGCAGCTTCGTCGGACAACAAGTAGTTGGCGGTGACATTCAGATCGAGCGTGCTGTGCCACTGTTCGTCCGAGATTCGACCGTCCGCAGAGGACGGAAACAAGGCCGCGGTGTTAATCAGACAATCGAAGCCGCCGAACGCGGCGACCACCGCTTGCAGTCCGCGGTGAATGGATTCGCGGTCGCGAATATCGAGCGCCAGCACAAACACATTTTCCTTGCTGCAGAATGCCGTGACCTCCTTTGCAACGCTTTGCGCAGCTTCAAGATCGCGGTCGGCAACAACAACATGCGCGCCGCGTTGCGCCGCTTGCAACGCGGCTTCGCGTCCGATCCCGCTGCCTCCGCCAACGATGACGAAGACTTGGCGGCTGAACTCTTTCTCTGGCGGCTGACGCCGCAGTTTTGCTTCCTCCAGCGCCCAGTATTCGATGCGAAACGCTTCCGAAGGCGGCAGTGCGACGTAGTTATGCTTCACGGTAAACGCCGAGTGCGGGGCCGCTGGTCCCGCCTGTGGCACACTGGCCGGCGGGTTTCCGCCGTCGAGTGCAGTAGCGCCTTCCATCACGTGGATGGCATTGACGTAAAACTCTCCCGTGATGCGCGCCTCGGTCTTGCTTTTGCCGAAGCTGAACATGCCCACGCCTGGCACAAGCACAACGGTAGGGTTGGGATCACGAATCGCAGGAGAATCGGCGGCTGCGTGCCTTGCGTAGTAAAGCCGATATTCTTCGCGATATTTATTGATGGCCGGCAGGAGGGCGCCATGAAACCCTGCAATATCACCCATGGGATTCCAGTCGACGAATAACGGGCGAATCTTCGTGCGTATGAAATGATCGGGACAACTGGTTCCCAAATGCGCCAACTCCGCCGCCCAATTCGAATTCACAAACTGCAGCACTTCCGGCAGGGCATTGTAGTTTCCTATCAAGCGCTTCTCGCCGGATACCAGCCCACGAATCACGGGAAAGATACTCCCGGCGAGCTCTTCGCGATCTGCAGGCGTCGCGTAACGTTGGCCACCGAAAACAGAACTGGTATTGCCCTCGGCTTGGCCAAGCACGAACTGGCCGATCTGATCGATGATCCTAATTGTATTGAGATAGCATTCGCGCTGTGTGTCGCCCCAGGTGAAGAGTCCGTGTCCACCCAGCACGATGGCATCGCAATCGGGATGCGTCTTCACGGCATTCTCCATCATGAGGCCCAGCTCAAATCCCGGACGCTGCCACGGAACCCACAAGATTTTGTGATTGAATCGGCGATTGAATTCCTCAAGGCGTTCGAGACCGTTCGCGGTCGCTGCCAACGCAATGCACCAGTCGGGATGAAGATGGTCCACATGACGAAACGGAAGAAATGCGTGCAAAGACGTATCGATGGACGCAGCCACGTTGTTCTTGCCGAAGGAGCAGACCGGATAAAAATCCACCATCTCGTCTTCCCGGGCAACGCCGCGATATCGGCTCTTGAGGCTCACAAGCTTGTCGAGGAAGAGAGTGGCAAACCCGCCGCGCTGGATGCTGCCGAGGTCGCCGCCACTCCCTTTTACCCACAGAACGTCCGTGGCAGCGCCATTTACAGGATCGGTCTCCACAATTTTGGAGCTGGTGTTTCCGCCGCCGAAATTTGTTATGCGCAGGTCCGCACCCAAAAGATTCGAGCGATAACGAAGCAATTCCGGCTCGTCAAATTTCGCGGCCAGCTCCGCATCCCACAGATCCTTCAGATAGCGCAGTCCGGGCACCGCGGGCCGGGAAGCACCCATGAACTCCTCCAGTTGGAATTGCAATTAGCGCAGCGCCACCGATTCCAGCGCAAGCGAACTTAATTATCTTACATGACGCAATGGTCGTGAGCGAGGCACGCACCTGCCGGGGATCCCGAGAATATTGCCTCGCTGAACTCTCATCGAGTATCATCCGGCGGCGGTCTGGTTCCGAAATTCGCTGCCCGCTTGCGCCCTTCACATGCCTCCTTCCTCATTGCTGGAGATCAACGGAATTTGGAAACATTATGGGGCCACGGCGGCCCTGCGCGACGTCTCCGCATCTCTTCGAGCGGGAGAAATTCTCGCCCTGATGGGACACAACGGCGCGGGAAAGTCGACGCTGGTGAAAATTCTCGCGGGCTCAACGCGGCAAGATTCCGGAGAGATCATTGTGCAGGGAAAGGCGCTTCCCGGTGGAGTGCGCGAGGCACGCGCCGCCGGCATTGCCGTGATCTATCAGGACCTGAGCCTTTTTCCCAAGCTTACGGTGGCAGAAAATATCGCCGGAGAACCCGCCGGTCGGTTCAGTTATTCATTTCGCGCTTCAAAAAGCATTGCCGCTGCGAGTCTGGAGCGCGTCGAAACGCATTCCCCGCTTCTCTCGTGTCTGGACCGCAATGTGGAAGAACTGCAGCTCGCCATGAGACAGCGTGTGGCCATCGCTCGCGCGCTCGCCTACGATTCGCGAATCCTCATTCTTGATGAACCTACAGCCGCGCTCTCCCTGCAAGACACCGATCACCTCCTCACGTACCTGCGCAAACTCGCCAGCGGCGGTGTCGGCGTGATTTTTGTCAGCCACCGTCTTTCCGACGTGCGGCGAATCGCAGACCGTTACCTAGTTTTGCGCGACGGCGCCGTCACGCTTTCCGCCACACCAGCAGAGATCAGCGGAAACGCGCTGGCGCGAGCCATGTTTGGCGAAGCCGGGGAGAATGCCGCCGGCCAGCCGGGTCGTGCAGTCGACATGCCGCGGAGTAACGCGCCGCGAGACGCGCTAACGGTGCGCAATGCCACTCGCCGCGGAGAATTCAGCAACATTTCTTTGACCTTGCGCTCCGGGGAGATCACCGTGCTCACAGGCTTGACGGGATCAGGACGCACGGAATTTGCCGAGTCGCTCGTAGGTCTGCGCCAGTTTGACTGCGCGGAAATGCAAATTTCCGGAAAACTGCTGAGCCTTTCCGGCCCACGCAGCGCGATGGGCCACGGATTGGTTTATGTACCAGAAGACCGGCTGCGCTCCGGCCTTTTTGCCCGGCGAAGCACGGCGGAAAACCTGGTGGGCGCAACCGAGCATCTACGCGCACGATTCGGTTTTCTGGCTAGGGAAACCGAAAGAGCGGCCGCTGGAGTTTCCGATTTTGGCATCCGCTGCCAGGGACCACATGCGACGCTGGAAAATCTCAGTGGCGGAAATCAACAAAAGGTGCTGCTGGCGCGTTGGCACATGGCCGGAGCGCGCATTTTGGTCCTCGATGAACCCACTGCGGGCGTGGATGTAAGCGCCAAAGCGGAAATCCACAAACGCCTGCGCGAGTGGGCCACCGCAGGAGCAACTCTTCTAGTCATCAGCTCTGAAACGGACGAGGTGCTCGACCTCGCCGACCGCATTTTGGTTTTTCACGCGGGCTCTCTCGTTCTAGATGATTTACGTACAGAAATAAACCGCGAACAATTGATGGCCGCCATGCTCCACGGCAGCACGCCGGCAGATCAAGTTTCAGCTCCGGCGCGGGCACGGAGCGAGTCGTGACGCCACTTAGGTCGAACGCCTCCGAACGACTCCGCTTGAGCATTCATCGCCACGAAACAAAATTGGCTTCACTCCTCCTCGTGCTGGGAATTGCACTCGCCATAACCGCTCCGAGATTTTTTTCGTCCGTAAATCTGGCACTTCTCGCCAGAAGCATGGGCGTTCTGTTGATCATCTCCGTGGGCATGCTAAACGTTATTTTGGCCGGGGGAATCGACGTTTCCGCCGGCGCCACGTTGGCAGTTGTGAGCGTCGTACTAGTGCGCATTGGAAACCATGGACTACCTGCCTCGGTTGTGCTCCCAATTGGCCTGCTGACAGGCGCGACGCTCGGCGCGGTAAACGCCGCGTTAATTGCCGAATTGCGAATCCCTCCGATCGTCGCCACGCTCGGTACCGCCGGCTTGTTTCGCGGATTGCTCCTCGAATGGACGCAGGGAGAATGGGAAAGTTCCATTCCGCCCTGGCTAAACGCCATCGGAAGCCCGCGCTGGGGAGGCCTGGATGCTTCCGTGCTGGCGGCAGCGCTGACGGTGCTCACAGCCGCCTGGATCCTTCATCGCACGCAGATTGGGCGCGCGCTCTTCCGCTTCGGTGATTCACCAATCGCCGCCGCCCGCACCGGCATTTCCCGGCGTCAACCGATCTACTTCGCCTATATCTCGCTTGGCATATTGACTGCCATCGGCGCAGTGTTTTACGCAGCACAACTTGGCGCTGTGCAGGGCAATGCCGCAAATGGCTACGAGCTTACGGTCATCGCTGCGGTCGTTCTCGGCGGCGCCGATATCCTAGGAGGCCGCGGCAGCTTGCTCGGTACATTCCTGGGAGTCTTGCTCCTCTGTTCGCTACAACAAGCTCTGGTCCTTCTCCACGTCGCCACCTTTTGGCAAAATATCGCCACCGGCGCAGTCGTACTCCTCGGCGTAATCCTCAGCAGTGCCCCGCATCTTCACCGAAAACTTCTGCTTCAGCAAAGTCCTTCCGCATGACCTCCTCCTCACCTGCGTCGCTAGAAAAACTCGTGAATTCCCAATCGAAGCTCGCCAAGCGAATGATGGAGCTGCGTCTATCGGGAAACTTGCAGCCCGGCGTCGTTACGCTGTTAGTGCTCTTTTTCTGCATCTATGCCGGCTATCGCAGCGGCGACTTTTGGTCGGCTCTAAATTGGCAGCTTCTCGCGCAACCGCTCGCCGAAGCAGGGCTTGTATCTCTCGGGATGATGTTCGTGATCGCCTCCGGAGGAATAGATCTTTCCGTCGGGGCGATTGTTGGTGTCGCAGCAGTAACTGCGGGCATCGCCGCTCAACACAAGTTGCCCGTCCCCGTAATCGAGGCGGCTGCGCTCGCCGCTGGAATGTTGTGCGGCGCTTTCAACGGCTTGCTGATTGGAGTTCTTCGCCTCTCGTCCATCCTGGTCACTCTTGGCAGCATGATTCTTTTTGGCGGCGTCGCTTTGGCCCTCAGCAATGGAAACAGCTTCGCGGGTTTTCCTGACGGTCTTCTATGGTGGAACGACGCAGCGCTACTTGGCATTCCCGTCGAATTTTTCTCGTTCCTAGCAATCGCCGCGGTTGCCACAGTACTTCTGCGCTACTCGTTGTGGGGACACTACGTCATCGCGATTGGCAGCAACCCCATCGCCGCGAGATATTCCGGATACCCAGTCGCTCTAACTTTGTTCGGCGTTTACAGTTTGCAAGGTCTGCTGTGCGGAATGACCGGCATTCTGCTCGTCGCACGGCTTGCGAGCGCTCGCGCCGACATGGGTCAAGGCCTGATGTTAATGGCCATCGCCGCTGTCGTTCTCGGCGGCGCGCCAATCGTGGGTGGGGCAGCCTCCGTCATCGCAACGTTGGTGGGCGTTGCAGCGTTTTACATTGTTCAAGACGGCCTGGTGCTTCTCGATGTTCCGCCCTTTGTTCAATACGCTCTTACCTCCGCCATGCTGCTGGTAGCGGTCGCCGCTGGAAATCTCTTGCGAGGAAGCCGGGAGGATCGGCGATGAAGCCGCGCCGAAGCAGCCGATTCACAAGCTTCACGCTGGCCGTACTTTTTCTGGCAACTGCCTGCTCGCAACTGCCGCGCAATTCCAAAACGTTGTTCGTGATGGTTCCAAAACTGGTTGGCATCCCCTACTTCAACTCCGCGCGCGATGGCGCCGCGCAAGAAGCCGGTCGACTAGGCCTTCATTTCTTCTACACCGGCCCCACCGCCGCAGACGCAAGCCTCCAGGTCGACGTCATCGCTGGCTTGCTCGCAAGGCATCCAGCCGTGCTCGCCGTCTCCTGCGATGACGCCAACGCACTCACTCCCGTCCTGCGTCGCGCCCGCCGCTACGGCATTCCCGTGCTGACCTGGGATGCCGACGCGCAACCGGACGCTCGCGATTGGTTTGTCAGCCAGGTCGAAGACGAAACGCTGGGCCGTCACGTCATGGATGTTCTCGCCGAGCAGCTTGGCGGCCGCGGACAATACGCCATCATTACCGGTTCGCTGACCGCTTCGAATCTAAATGCCTGGCTCTTCTGGATGAAAAAACAACAGCAGGAAAAATACCCAGAAATGCAATTGGTTGCGGTAGTTGCGGGCAATGACGACCAGCAGCAATCGTTTGTGCAGGCGCAAAGCTTGCTCGAGGCCTACCCGAATTTGCGAGGATTTATCGGAAACAGTTCCGCCGCACCGCCGGCCATTGCCAGAGCCATCGAGCAGGCGAGACTCGCCGGTCAAATCGCCATCGTCGGACTCTCGACACCCAATTTAATGCGCCACTATCTCGAAGACAAAACGGTGAAAACGATAACGCTGTGGGATCCCGGCAAACTTGGCAGGCTGACTGCCGCCGTGGCTGCGATGCTGCTCCGTCACGAAACTCCGCACGACGGGATGGACGTCCCCGGAGTCGGCCAGATCCGCGTGTTCCCGGAAACACGCAAAATTGTGATGGGCTCTCCGCTGGATTTCACGAGAGAAAACATCAGCCAGTATTGGTTCTGAGTGCAACTTCATCGCGAAATCAGACGAGACCCAGCCGCTGTGCGCAGGACCGCAGCATTTCCGGCTCCCATGCAGGCCGCTCCGGACTCTTGGGATGAGTCCGCATCGAAGGAATGCGCCCGGTCAAATGCAAAAATGCCGCTGCCGAATGCTTATAGGCAGGAACTGGCTCGCGGAAAGCTACATTCCCCAAATACTGCAGCGCATCGGAAAGCGCGTAATACGCAGCGTCGCCTGTTTTCCAAAGCCGGTCTCGCTCTGCAAATTTTTCAGGAGCAAATGTCGCGAGTCCCAACAAATAGTCGGATCCGTATTCAATCATGTTGATTCCCAGATCGTTGCCGGTGTAGATGCGAAACTCCGGACGCCGCGCGTCGCGCAGCGCCAAACGTTCAAGCTCCGCCAGCCGGTCCAGCGACGAGTGTTTTATCCCCTTCAATTCGGGAATGTCCATCAAGCCCAGCACGGTATCCGTATCAAAAATTTCGCCGTTAGGTGCGAACATGCGTCCCAATTCAAAGCCCAGTACGTGCGCATATCCGCGGCAGACTGCTTGGTAGGTCGCCACCTTTTCTCTGAATGGTTTTCCATGCAGTCGCGCCGTTTGAAACAAGATGGGTATTCCGCCCATCCTGACGATCGCTTCCATCTGCTGCCTGTAAAGTGCAACGACGTCACCATCACGCCCTTCGATATATGCGCCAGCCACAAACGGCACGTTCTCGCCTAACGCTTCGCGAGTCCAGCCGAGCACCTCGAGTTTCTCCGCATCGCTCAGATAATTTACGTACCCCGTATCCATGTTGACCGCGTTCATCACTCCAGCACGATGCGTGGACGCGAGGTGCCGCTGAAAAGCCACGACAGCCACTTGCCCATTCGTCTCGAAGGGCAGAAGCGCAGCCGCGATGCCCTGCACTTCGCGATGCAGCTTTCGACGCTCCTGTATCGTTTCGATCGTCATTCCAAAATACTCCTGCTCGTCTCGTCAGATCGCACTGCTATCGTCGTGCTTTGGCCACTTTAAGAAGTTCCGCCGACGCCGACTTTTTGTAGTACGAGTCCAGTGGATAACATCCGGATGGCAATCCGTTCCTCGGAGCTGTCGTGCAATCGCTAAATGTTCTGCAAACGAGTTTGTGCTGAAAAGCCCGGCCCTCCACCACATCGGAAAGCATCTCCGGATAACTGAGTACCATGCGTCCCAATCCGATCGAATCCACCCAACCCAAACGCACCGCCGCTTGCGCCACGTTCGGCAGAAAATCCTGCAAGTAGCTGTAAGCTGTCCCAACAATAATAAGTTTTGGGAAGCGTTGTTTCAGCTGCTTCGTCGCTTCCAATTGCCTCGCCACGCCGGCTAGAGGATCTTCAGGCGGATGATACCCATCCGAGGGCGGATAAAACGCTGGCCGTTGAATGTGTGGACAATAATAAGGACTCCCTGCTGTAACGTTCGCAAGACAAATATCCAGTTCCTCCAACAAACTGAAGAAGCGCATCGTCTCGGTTAGATCCGGTTGCGTAGGATCGCTCTGGTCGACTCCAAACCCCCACCGGTAAGGAATCAAATGCCGGTGTTCCTCGGGAATCCCCGGTCCCAACTTTCCCGGTGTCGAACGCGCCGGATCCGGCCGATAGGGAATCGCGTCAAAGGCCGAAAGCCGCACTCCAATTTGCAATCCCGGAGCGACCGCGCGTATTCCCTGGACTACTTCTCTCAAAAATCGCGTGCGATTCTCAAAGCTTCCGCCATACTTCCCTTCCCGCGTGTGGGCGCTGAGAAATTCGTGCCCCAAATATCCGTGGCAATGCTTAATGTCCACAAAGCCAAAACCCAGTTCGCTCGTCATGCGCGCGGCGCGATGAAACTGTTCAATGACTTCTTCGATTTCCGCATCGGTCATCACCGGATAGTCCGGCATTAAATTCAGCCTGCGGTCCAAAATCGGATGACGGTACAGAATGCGTGGCTCAGGATGCCCCTTTTTGTTCGGACAGCTATAACGGCCCGAATGCGTCAACTGCAATCCAATCAAAAGGCCGTCATCTGAACCTGAAACATGACAGTGCTCCACAATGAGCGCTGCCTTCAGCCTCGCCAATCCTGCTTGCGTGTGCGAAGCCGCCAAAAGCTGATTCGGATTGGCGCGCCCCTGGTGACAAACAGCGACCGCTTCGCATCCCCAAATCAGCTTTGCTCCACTGCGCCCAAATCGCCGCCATCGGCGAAGCGTATATTCGCTGGGATTACCATCCGGCGTCCCGTCCCACCCTTCCATCGGGTTCACCGTGAAGCGATTGCCAATCTTGATTCCCTCGCAGACGATGGGCTGCGCCAGCGGAGACTCTGCCCCGCGAAGGAGTTCGAAATCGCATGGAATTGGCAAGCGCAGCGCAGCGAGATGCTCCTGAAAGTGCGCCACGTCTCGTACGCTGCCCAAACGCAGGATTTCGGTTGGGTTCATGCAGCTCCGCAAGGGGAGAGTAAATTCTTATCCGCGGAATTTGCGCGCGTGATCGCTAGACATCGCACAAATCTACCGCTTGCCGCAGCGAAGTTAGCGGATCGCGCGAAGGCACGAACTCGTGCGCCACATAGCCTTGGTAATTGGTTGCGGCGATTCCGCGCATCACTCCATCCCACTGCACTTCCTGCGTACCGTCGAGCTCATGCCGCCCGGGAACACCGCCCGTATGGAAATGTCCGATCCACTGGATGTTCTGTTGGATGGTACGAACCAGGTCTCCTTCCATGATCTGCATGTGGTAGATGTCATACAGCAATTTGACGCGAGGTGAGTTCACGGCTTGCACGACTTGTACTCCCCAGGCGGTGTGGTCGCACATGTAATCTTTGTGGTCTACCTTACTGTTGAGAAGCTCGATGCAGATAGTGACGCCGTAGTCTTCGCCAATCTTCTTGACACGGTTAAGCCCAAGAATGGTGTTTTTGGCGCCTTCTTCGTCGGACATGCCCGCGCGGTTTCCGGAAAACGTAATTACATTCGGCACGCCGGCCTTGGCAGCAAGCGGGATATATTTGCGAAAGCCCTCCTCGATTTTCGCGTGGTTTTCGACGCGGTTCATGGCTTTGCCAATCTCGCCGCCGTCGGCATAGCCCATGCTGCAAACCAAGCCATGACGCGCAGGTACTTCGTATTCATCGGGATTCAGCAGATCGACGCCCTTCAAACCAATCTGCGCCCCGTAAGCGCAGAGGTCGTCAAGCGCAATCCCTTTGTAACACCAGCGTGAAACCGATTGCTTTATATGGCCCTTGCGCTGGATCGGAGCCTTCTGCTCTTGCCAGGACATGGATGGGATAGAAGCCACAGTGGCTCCCGAGAGTGCACTCTTCAGCATCGTGCGCCGCGATAGTTTAGTCATGGGAATTCACCCAGAGTGTACCGGAGAACGACGAATAGGTGCGAGCACAGTTCTCTGCATCTCTACAGAGGTGATCGCTCTCAAGCAAATCGTCCGTCGCGTAGAATGAAGCGTTTAACCCAAGTTGCCTGCAACTTTTGCACATTCTTCTCTCCTCCCCGATTATTCTTCGAAAATTTTCAAGTCATCCAGGAAAGCAACTTTGCGAGATCAACTGCCGTAGTTGACTCCGTCCCACGAGGCATGGAGGGTCCAATCGCCACTGCTTCGCTGTGATTCTCGAACCATACCAGGAATGAAGATTGCTCAGCTCCCGTCAATCGTTGCTGGTTCAACCAGTTGTAATACGCTCCCATATCCGCATCCACAAGCGAGCCCATAGGATCGAGTTCCACTCCGCTGTCGGTTCCAGCAGAGAGCATTTCGTTCATCGGCTTCTGTCGTTGTCGCGGAGCGAAACGGACCAGCAGCGTAAGCGGCTGCGCGCGTCGCAGCGCTTCGCGTGCCGCCCATTGTGCGAAAGTCGTGCTGAAAATCTGCGTGCCCGAGCCCTCCGTCAGCAGTTTGACCTGAAAGCGATCCATCACGGCGCCCCTTGATTCTACCGCGCTGCCATTCTCGGCTTGCGCCACTCGCGGCTCCAGACCAAGATCCGCCGGCCGCATTTGCGCCAGTAAGGTGCGCAGCGTCTCTGGTCCCATGCCCGGCCGCTCGATCTCCACGCGTATTTTACTCGACAAGGCTGCGCGCGCCGGCCCGAGTGCGTGATAGGAGACACAAGTAAGTGCACTATCGTGGGCCGCTTCTTGCCCGCCATCAATGTACCAATGGTCGTGAACAGCGGGATGGGCTTTGGCTCGACCACCCACCGCTTCCAGAATCTGCTTCAACCCATTTTCCGGCTGCACGCGACTGTAATACACGCCGTTTGGACGCAGTTTGCGAAACAGAACCTCATCAGGTGTCGTGACGCCCTGGCCAATCACAGTAATTCCCAGTCTGGGAATCGCGGGAGGTTCCGTCGGCATCGCCGCCCGCAAACGCTCCGCGTAAGCGAGCGCCGCAACGCGAAACGCATCCAGTTGGTGCGTCGTCCAGAGATATGCCGAGAGCTGCTCGACAAACTGCGCCGGCGCGTTTATCCAATCGAACTGTTCGAGCTGCGGGGAAAGACGAATCTGCGCGAACCCTTGAAACCAGTCCTTTGTCTGTTCCGGCGAGAGCAAGCTCAGATTCGCCATTTCTTTCTCGATCGCTTTTCGTTCCGCAGGGAACTTGAAATCGTAATCGATAACCTCTCGCAACAGGCTCGGCAAAAAGCTCAACGGCAGACGCTGCAGCGCGACCAGATCGTTCGTGACCAGTTTTCGCGCTTCAGGTGGATAACCGCTGAACTGTTCGGGCTTGAGGTCGATGCGCGGCATAAAGTTACGCAAGCTCAACGATCGGTTTACCCTGTGCAAGCGACGCATTAAAACCCAGGATCGACGCAATCGACGGTACAAGATCGGTGGAATCCAGCGCGCGATCGATGACGACTCCTTCGCGAACACCTGCGCCCATCGCCATCATCCACGTTGTGCGAGAAAGCGCATCGCCGGTACGGTGATGCTGAAATCCGTTGCCGCCGGAATCATCGTCCGAGTCGCGCCCAAAATCCGGCAAGATGAAAAGGGTGGTATTGCCAGCATATTCCGGTTCCGTCTGCATTGTTTTCCAGAGCTCGGCGCAAAGGCGATCGGTGCGGCGAATGCCTTCGATATAGAGCGAGTATGCACCCGCATGCGCGATATCGATGTCGTGCAGAGTAATCCACAAAAGGCTGGGGGCGATTTGCTGCATCAGTCGGCGCGTGATGTAGACGGACAGTTCATCGGGACTCGAAAGCGTGCGCGCATGTTTTTTGAAGTCGTCCACGGAAAGTTTCAACAGCATCTGCAACTGCTGCAATTCAAATTCGCTGCCGCCAAGCTCCGGCGTATAAAAAGGCGTCTCGTAATTGTCGCGCAACAAATGTTCGTAATCCGCGCCGCCTGAGGTTGCCGCGGTCAAGAGATGCTTGGGCAAAATTACGCCGGCGCCAAATCCCGAACCGTAGGAGCGATTGTTGCTTTCGCCGATGCGATTGAAACCATTGCTCGGTGCTACCACCCACGCATCGGATGCGGGGCGCTTCAAATCCTTGCGAAAGTATTCGAATACCGTCGGGTGCTCCGGAGGGAGTGACGCAAAGTTATTGACAGTCTCATAAACCCCAGTGGCCAGACTGGCGGTAGCCACGTAGTGCCCGAGGATCCCGCGATTAATCACCTGCGTGAAAAAAGTACATCGCGGAATCAGTTCGCGCATCAGGTGTGGAATATTTTCCTGACCCTCCGGCGCAAACGTTTCCTGGTCGCGTGCGCCGCCTCCAAAGGTGATGACCACAACTTTCCTTTTCTTTTGAGGAATCCCGGTTCGGGCCAGCAGGCCAGACCCGAGCAGGCTGCTGCCCAGGGTAACCCCGGCGGCGCTGCGCAAGAACTCACGGCGCGTGAAGCTTAATTGCCTGGCAAGCTCCCGAGGGTTTGAGCCGAATTCGTTCAATCTGGAATTGGAAAGACCAACCGAATTTCGCGGCGCCTTGGATCGTGATGACATGTGGTAGGTCATTGTAAACGCAATGCTTAGCGTACGCTACGCCGCGCCTCCTTTGAAGTCAAGCATTTGCAAAAGGCGGCCTCGCCCACCGTCATTCTCCCCCCACCCGCTGCGCTTGCTTCGGAAACCAGATTTCGTATTCACCCCACTGGTTGAATAGGAGGCCGCCCATCTTACATATCACCGGCCTCGATTCAGCGGCCCACGGGCAATCAGGGCTTGCCGGATGGGCTGTCCTTTGCCGCGTAGACGAATTGACGAATCTCCGCCCTTTGTTTCTCGATCTCCGCTAGGTGCTGCTCGCGGATTTTCTGATAGATCTCGATCTGCTCCTGGGCCGGCCCCTTTTGGCCAGTACGGACGTAGGCCTGCCCCAAGCGGTAGTGGGCGTCGCCAAGATCGGGCTCGAGTTCTAGGGCTCGCACGTACTCTGGAATGGCTTCGGTGTACTTACTCTGGTCGGAGTACAGATTGCCCAGCTGCAGATACGATTCGGCTAGCTTGGGATCGAGTGCTAAAGAATTCTTGAGAAGCGTTTCGATTTGGTGGAGATCCAGCGTCGGATCTTGAGCCCTCTTTCCCTTCCACAGACTCATCGCATAGTAATAAAGGGCTTGGCCATTCCGCGGCTGGAGTTCGGAGTAACGGCGGAATCGCTGGATGACTTCGTCCGCCTGGCTCGGCGAACTGTCATAGGCCCGGGACAAGAACAGGTAACAGCTTGGGTCGGAAGGGTTTAAATCAGCCGCCCGTAGCAAGGATTTGACGGCTTCATCATAGTTGCCGTGCGCGTAAAGAGCCATCCCCAGGCCGATCGCCAGCCGTTGCGACGCAGGATAGCGCTGGGCGGCGTCTTGGAAGACTTCTATAGCTGGTCCGAGGGTCCGGTGAAGCAGAAGTTCACTGCCCCAGTCGAACAGGTTGCTCTCGCTGGGATCGGCATGGGCAGCGAGCTCATACTCATTGGCAGCGGGCACGTACTTCCCATCTTTTTCTTCCACCTCGCCAAGCAGGTTGTGGAGTTCGGCAGTGTTCTTAAGTTTCAGGAGCTCCTGGATTTGCCGACGGGCGTCGGCGAGACGCCCGGTGGAAAGATACGCGAGAGACAAATCGTAACCATTGTCGTAGGAGGAGGGGTCGATGCGCTGGGCACGCTCAAGATAAGGTACCGCTTCGGCGATTTTCTTGGATTGGACATAGAACTCGCCGAGGTTGTGATTGGTATCAAAGTTTTGCGGTTCGAGCTCGGCAGCCTTCTTGAACTGCTCTCCGGCGCCCTCGAGCTTTCCCAGGCGGACTAAATTGGCGGCGAGATTGGTCCGCGCGGGAGCTGAGCGTGGGTTCAGCCGCACGGCTTTCTCAAGATGGGTGCTGGCTGCGGCATCCTGGGACTGCGCGGAGTAAACCAAACCCAGAAGTTCATGAACCTCAAAGCTTTCCGGGGCCTGCTTGAGTAGTCCCTCGAGCTTCGCGGCGGCTTCGGCATAATGCCCGGAGTCATATTGAGCGACAGCCGCCTGGAATTCATAGTCGAGGCGCGGGTCCTGATTGGCACGGGCTTGAGCCACGAGCGCACACGCCACGAGTAGTAGAAGAAAAGGCCTGGTATAACGGCTTCCGATGAGCACGGCAGTCCTAGGTTATCACTGCACCATAAGACGAGGAAAGATCGGGCAAAAAAGGGTTCCCCGCAGAGCGCCCTCGACGAGCACTCTGCGGGGAGGTGTGCGGCAAAATTAGAAGTACAGCTTCAGAGCGAATTGGATCTGCCGCGGATCGTAGGGAGAATCGCGCGTAGAACCTATCTCGCCAAAGGTCGAACTGTTGAAATTGCCCGAGTTCGAGATCGCGACAACGCCGTTACCTCCGAAATTCGGAGCGTTGAAGTTCGGGTGGTTGAAGATATTAAAGATTTCGGCACGGAACTGCAGACGGAAGCGCTCGCTCAGCGGGATGTCCTTGAAAATTGAAAAATCAAGCCTGTGGAATCCCGGTCCTGGTACCTGGGTGACGCCGCCCAATGCGGCTGCGCCCGTCAAAGGAAGGCATCCAGCAGGGGTGCCGGGCTCCGGAACGCCGCCAGTGCCTAGCACGCAAGGCTGATTGAACGCCTTCGGATTGCCATACCAGCTCAGGAGCCCATTCGAGTCGTTATGGAGTCCAAGGTCCAGAGGTTGTCCAGTATAAACAGCACCGCAACCCAAGCTAGAAGCGGTACCGCTGGGGCAGCCGATGCTGATCGGCTGACCACCCTGGAATGTGGAACTCCAATTGATGCTCCAGCCTCCAACCACCTTGTCCATGGCGCCCGACGCGCCGGTCATGAAGCGCTTGCCCTTACCGAAAGGCAACTCATAGCCACCGCTGAAGTGGAAGACGTTGCGGATGTCGAAATCCGCCAAGCCGTAGTCGAACGCCATTCCGAGTCCAGGAACCTGGGGTGCACGGAAACCTGCCACGCTGCCGCCATTCAGCAAGTCGCCGGCATCCGACATCGTCTTGGACCATGTATAGGTGAACAGGAAGTTTAGGCCGTTTGCGAAGCGCTTTTCGGCTTTGGTTTGGAGCGAATGATAAGCGCTCATACCGGCAGTAGCCGCATAGCTAGAGCCAAATCCGAACTGCGGAAATGGCACGAGATTCGCTTCAGGCGTGCTCGCTGCTGCGATGGTGGTGGGTTCGTTGGCGCCTGGAAATGACTCCAAATGCCGGGCCAGCGAAGTCACATAGCCAGCTTGTAGGGACAGCGAAGGCGTCAATTGGTATTGGACGGTCAGATTGCCACCCATCGAATAGGGCGTGTCGTAATTGAACTGAATCCCCCGCAACGCCAAGCCGCTGGCATTGACGTCGAGCGGAGTCAGAGAATTGCAAGAAAACCCGGCCTCGAAGGTTGCAACTCCGAGCGGCTGGCCACCCGCGGTTGGACAGCCCGCAAAAGGAGTGTTTGCACTAATGGGGCTAACGTCGTTTGGCGACGAGTAATTGAAATTGAACTGGAAGGGATAGTTTTCGCCAAGGTTCGGTGAAAACCCGCGATTTTCAAAGCCGTTGTAGAACAGACCAAATCCGCCGCGAACAACAAGCTTCGGATTGACCTGATAGGCGAAACCGACGCGGGGAGCCCAGTTGTTATTCTGTGAATGGCCAAGCCCGGCGCCATAAGCATTCGTGTTTTCGCATAGGATGTTGTCCGTGGCCAGCAAGCTAATGAAGCTCGCAGAGAGGTCAACCCCTGAGGAGCACGAGGTAGAAGCGGGCAATAAGTACGCCGCCTGTCCGAACGGCCCACCGGCTGGGATGAAATTGGCTTGGTTAGAGTGGTGCTCGAAGACCAAGCCGAAGAAGTCGTACCGCAGCCCGATATTGACCGTCAGTTTGCGAGTGATCTTCCAGTCGTCGTTGAAGTAGCCACCATAGTAGTTCTTCCCGTTGTCCGTGAGAGAGATGTTGGACAAGTCGACGGCGCTTGAACCTCCAACGAAGCTGGGACAGGTAGTTTGAACCGGAGCCGCGCAGCCTGTATTCACATTCGCGGCGGGAATGAGCAAAAAGTCTGCTCGTCCAGTGTTGCCGCTGTCGATCGTGGGTATTTCCGTGTAATCGCCGTTGTAATCAAATTCTCCACGCGACCAGGGTGGCTGCAGCGTTGAGAACTTAACGTGCTGCCACTCAAAACCCATTTTAAATGTGTGTTTGCCGTAAATTTTCGTCACGCTGTCGGTGAGCTGAAACGTGGAACTGACTTCGTCCGAAGGCAGGAAGGCGTTACTGCCCAGCGTCGCCAAGCCATTGATTCCGAAGGCCGGAAGTCCGCCATTCAAAGACACCTGAGGGACACCCTGAATGCCAAACTGTGAGGGTATGTCCGTCAAATCGTTGGCGGACGGCGAAACGCGGGTGGTGTGAAGGTAATTGAACCCAACGCGAACCTCGTTAATCAGGGTCGGCGAAAACGTGTGCGTATAGCCAATCGCGGTCTGTTCGGCGATGGCAGTTTGATCTCCCTGCTGGAAGCCGCCGCCGTCGGCGACACCACCGAAAATGCCGGGAATGAACTGCGGGTCGTCCACCAAACTGAATCGGAAGAACAGCTGGTTTTTCTCATTAAAGTTGATGTCCATCCGGGTGTCGAAGGAGTTGCTGTGTTCATACAGCTTTGGTGAATTGGCGTAATTGGAGAAGAGCGAACCCACGGCATTGGTCGTGGGGTTGGGATACAAGTTCAACAGCGCAATGGCGTTTGAATCCAAGCGGCCAGCAGGGATCATGTTTAAGCCGCAAGCTGCAACCGTGTAGGGGAACCCGGCGGGCTCATTGGCACATGTACCAAATGGATCGCGGACGAAAGCGCCGGAAGGAAGCTGACGCGTAGTCGCCGGGTCCAGGATCGTGCCGACGGGCATCGTGCGCCCCAAGGCATCTGTAACCGTGCCCGATTGGGCGGCGATGATGTCCTGGAAGTTGGTGTAACCACTGGTGCGCTCTGCGGCACTGGGAACCGACCCGCTCAGAATTGTTCCCTGAACCCGGCGCAATGCCTGGTAATCACCGAAGAGGAACACTTTGTTTTTGCCGTTAAATACTTTCGGGATGTAGAGAGGTCCACCAGCGGTAAAGCCGAATTGGTTCTGCTGCAAATCGCCTTTCTTGACTTGGTGCTGGTTTTCAAAGAAGTCGGCGGCATCCAGATGGTCGTTCCGGAAGAACTCCCAGACATCGCCGTGGAACTCGTTAGTGCCAGATTTGATAGTGGCATTGAGTACGGCGGCGCCGGAGCGGCCAAACTCGGCGCTAAAGTCCGAGGTTTGCACTTTGAATTCTTCGACAGCATCAACGGGTGGAAGAACGACAAAGTTCGTGCCATTGAGGAAGTCCACGGTGTCGGAGTTGTTGTCGATGCCATCCAGCAAGTAATTGTTCTGCGCGGCGCGAAGGCCATTGGCTGTGAAGGCGCCGCTTGCAGCGTTGCCGCGCGTATCTGCCTGAGGAGTGTTGACACCGGCAGCAAGTTGCGCCAGGAAGGTGAAATTCCGGCCGTTCAGGGGAAGATCGTTGACGCTCTTCGAATCGATGACCTGGCCTACAGAAGCGTCTTGGGATTGCAGCACGGGAGCGGCAGCAGTGACCTCAACGGTCGTAGTCACGTTGCCAGGTTTGAGGGTGAAATCGGCAACCACGTTTTCACCGACGTTGACCGTGACATGGGGCCGCGTGATCGTCTCGAACCCTTGAAAGGTGACAGTGAGCTTGTAATTCCCGATTTTTACCGGCGTGAATTTGTACCCGCCATCATTCCCAGTAGTAGTGGCGATGCTGGCGCTCGTCCCCTCGTTGGTAAGCGTGACCGTGGCGCCGTGGACGGCCGAACCCGAGGCGTCCGTAACGGTCCCCAAGATGGCGCCGGCATCCACCTGAGCGCGGAGCGGGGTTACGCACAAGAGCATAAGCACAAATGCGGCGGTCATCCCCAAGAATGCTCGCCCAATCAACCTTGAACCTTCCATTCGCTTCATGAACTTCCTCCTGGCACCAGCACAGTGCCGTATGTCGCGCAATAAGCACCAGCGTGGGCCGTTAACCCACAAAGCCCAAAAGCCACGCCGAGACTCGCTCCTACGGCAGGCCGTTGGGTCGACCATCCTGATCGAACCCATCGGGCTAGAAATACCAGCGCCTCGCGCCACGAACGTCAGTTAATTGGACAAACCCAAAGCCCCTGAATGGATGCAAAGCGCACAACCCCAATTAAACGACCGCAAAGCACTTAACCGCTTAACCTGGCTAATATCACGCTAATTTGCGTAGTGTCAAGCACTTTTTTTGATTTATACTCTGAGCCGCTGGCGGATTTACGGTATTCGCAGCTCTAAAATAACTTCGCCGTTCGTCGAGGAAAGCCGAATGCAAGTGCTATGGGTCTAACGATTCGTGATGTCGCCAAGGCTGCAGGTGTGTCCACTGCAACGGTTTCCAATGTCTTGAACAAGACGGGAAAAGTGGGCCCGCGGACCCACCGCCTGGTGCTCTTGACGGTCAAGCGTCTCGGCTATTTTCCGAACGCGCACGCGCGCCACCTAGCTTCGCGCGACAGCCGCACACTGGGAATTATTGTTTCGGACATCGTGAACCCGTTTTTCCCCGAGGTCATCAAGAGTTTCGAAACGCGGGCGCGCCAGCTCGGCTACGATGCCATTCTCAGCGATACGAATTACGATCCGCGGAGAACACGCGAAGCTGCAGAGCGCATGATGGAGCACAACGTGCGCGGCGTGGCGATCATGACGTCCGAGATCAGCTCGCAACTTATCCAGGAACTTGAACGAAGAAGAATTGCTGTCACGTTCCTGGACCTCGCGCCCGTTCGCGGCTATGTCAGCAAGCTGCGAATCGACTACTTCTCGGGCATTAAGCAAATTGTGGAGTACCTCCATAAGTGCGGGCACCGGCGCATCGCCTTCATTGCCGGGCGGCCAAAGCTCAAGTCCAACATCGCACGGCTAGAGGCCTACGAAAGTTGCATGCGGGATTTGGGTATGGAACCTGGGCCAATCGTCCATGGAGATCTGCGCTTTGAGGGCGGCTTGGCAGCCGGCTTGAATATCGCAAAATTATCGTCAAGACCCACCGCGGTGATGGCGGTAAACGATCTTACGGCCGTGGGCGTCATCAAGGGATTGCTGAAAGGCGGCTGCCGCGTGCCGGAAGACATTTCGGTTACGGGGTTTGACAACACCCGCCTGGCCGAATACAGCAACCCCTCCTTGACTACTGTGGACATCCACCGGGATATGCTGGGGCAGATGGCGGCCGATGCTTTGCATGAACTATCCTGCTCCGCCAATCCTCAAGGTCGGGAATATCACATTCCCGCTGAGCTGATCTTGCGAGATTCTTCGGGGCCCGCTCCCGCTTGAAGTCCTGATCGAGATTCCGGCATTTTGCTCTTCGGGTGTCTCCGCGTGCATGTGGAAACAGCGGATGCTTGGAACCTCCACGTTGCTCTTTGGAGCAGCTTCGTGGCGATGCTAGCATGCAAAGGTCGAGCGATTGCGGCGGGGAAACTTAAGAATGGCGCGTCAAAAGGATGAAGACCACGCTTTCTCACGGCGCACCTTCCTGAAGCAGATGCGGTGGGCGCCAGTGCTTTGCCTTCCTGCGCCTCTCTATTTGCCGTCGTACCGGCCGCTGCTCGCGGAGATTCCAGGTGATCGCAATCCCACTTTGGACTTCACTGATTTTCGTGTCACACCGCACTACCCGGCGAAGTCTCCTCTTGATGAGGTCCTGCGCAAAGTTCTTCCGGGCACGGATGAGTACGTCACGGAGCAGTATGCGCAAGAAATCATGCGTCCGCTTGATGACTGGAGCCGTGCGCTCCAGGCAGCGCCACCTTCCCTCGATGTTTTGGCGAGATTTCTGGACGCTAAATTCCAAGCGTCTTCGCTTGTTCCCATTCAGCAAGCCATCCTGCGATCCGGGTATGGGATCGAAGTCGTTCGAAGAAAGTTTGCAAACAGCGCGGTATTGGGCCGCGAGCAATTTCTTCAAGAGATCAAGGCCTACCTGGCTTCCATGTCCCGCGTGGAGACAGCTGAATTCGAAATTACTGGGATCGAGGAAATCGGCGGCTCTTCGCCGCGGGTGCGCATAAGCATTCGGTATGACCTTGTCGGCGCTGGGACAGACGCAATGGGCGAGCAGCGCGTCGGACAGTGGCTGACTCAGTGGTCGCGCGATGAAGCGAACGGATGGCGAGTTCTCCGCTGGGAAGCGACTGAAGAAACCTTCAGCCGGGCACGCTCGCCGATATTCATTGACGTTACCTCCCAGGCGCTTGGCCAAACCGAATCGTACAAAAAGCAGATGCTTCACGGAGTGGATTATTGGCGCACGGTTTTGGACGGAGCTTGCGGCCTCGATGTTTACGGAAACAATGGCATGGCGGTGGGAGACTTTGACAATGATGGACTGGATGACTTGTACGTCTGCCAACCGCCGGGACTTCCGAACCGGCTGTATCACAATCGAGGCGATGGGACGTTCGAAGACGTGACGGAGAAGGCCGGAGTGGGAGTGCTGGATGGCACGGCGTCTGCGCTGTTCGTGGATTTTGAGAACAAGGGATTCCAGGACCTTTTGGTGGTTTGTGGCAGCGGACCTTTGCTCTTCATCAATCAAGGAACCGGAAAGTATTTGTTGAAGCGCGACGCTTTCCAGTTTGCGCGGCCTCCGCAGGGAACTTTCACGCATGCTGCCGTAGCTGACTATGACCGCGACGGGCTTCTCGATATATATTTTTGCTTGTATAGCTACTACCTCGGTCTCGACCAGTATCACTACCCTGCTCCTTATTTCGACGCGCGAAACGGGCCGCCCAACTTTCTGCTGCACAACGAAGGCAACGCCACTTTTCGGGATCGCACCGAGGTTGCGGGATTGAACGTGGATAACGACCGCTATAGTTTTGCGTGCGCGTGGGGCGACTACAACTCCGACGGCGCGCCGGATTTGTACGTGGCCAACGACTTTGGACGAAACAATCTTTACCGCAACGACGGTGATGGGAAATTCACCGTGGTCTCCTCGGAAGCAGGTGTCGAGGATGTCGGCGCAGGAATGAGCGCAAGCTGGTTCGATTTCGACAACGACGGCAACCAGGACGTATACGTTTCGAATATGTGGTCGTCCGCAGGGATGCGCGTTTCCGGACAAGAAAGCTTTCATGAAAAAGATTCGGAGACGATTCGCGCTCTTTATCGCCAACACGCGCGCGGCAATTCGCTGTATCGAAATCTAGGGAACGGGAAATTTCAAAACATAAGCCAGGCGGCAGGAGTGGAGGTAGGGCGCTGGGCGTGGTCGTCGGACGCTTGGGATTTTGATCACGACGGGTACCCGGACCTTTACATCGCGAATGGCTACATTTCCGGGCCTCTCGCTCCCGAGCTGAGGCCTTCCGGGCGCGACAGGGGGGACCTTTCGAGTTTCTTCTGGCGACAGGTCGTGGCGAATTCACCCGAGAATCCGACGCCCTCGCCGAAATACGAGCTGGGGTGGAACGCGATCAACGAGCTCATCCGGTCGGACGCGTCTTGGAACGGTGACGAGCGAAACGTTTTCTACGCGAATAATCGCGATGGGACGTTTTCTGATGTGTCTGGCGCGGTTGGATTGGATTTTCCCGACGACAGCCGCTCCTTTGTGCTCACGGACATCGACCACGACGGACGTTTGGAAATTGTCCTCAAAAACCGGAATGCGCCGCAGCTTCGCATCTTGCGCAATGCGATGAAGGACATTGGCAACTCGATCGCCTTCCGTTTGCACGGAAAAAAAAGCAATCGTGATGCGATTGGAGCAGCAGCGACCGTCGAAGCCGAAGGACATAAGCAGACTAAGTATCTGCAAGCGGGCTCGGGGTTTCTGTCGCAGCACACCAAGGAGCTTTTCTTTGGAGTCGGAAAAGCCCAGGGAAACGTCCGCGCGTCCATTCGCTGGCCCAGCGGGCTGACGCAAGTCTTCGAGCATCTGCCAGTGAACCGTCGAATCGAAATCGAGGAAGGCTCCGAGGATTTTGCCGCGAAACGATTTGCGACAGCGCCTGCGTCTTACGCGCGAGCAGGGGAAACTCAGACGTCGGAGGCCTTACCAGAGTCGGTCGAGACATGGCTCATCGAGCCATTGAGCGCGCCGGAGTTTTCCTTGTCTGACCTTGCCGGCAATTTGTGCAATCTTCAGTCGTTTCGTCGCGCCTTCGTGCTGCTCAACTTTTGGACAGCGGTTTCACCGGCTTGCGGCGATCAGCTGCGCGCTATTCAAAAATACCAGTCCACTTTTGCGGCAAGCGGGCTTCGCGTTTTGGGCATCAACGTAGATGATGCTGGCGAGATTGCATCGGCGCGTTCGTTCGCCGACAAGGTAGGACTTTCCTTCCCGATCCTGCTCGCTACGCAAGAGGTGGCTGGCATCTACAATATTGTTTATCGTTACCTGTTTGATCGTCGCAGGGATCTGGCTCTGCCTACATCTTTTCTTGTCAACGCGGACGGCATGATCGTCAAGGTTTACCAAGGGCCGGTGAGTCCGGAAAGGATAGCAGCGGATCTGAAATCAGTCCCTCGATCTGCCGCCGCTCGCATGAAAAAAGCGCTTCCGTTCGAAGGAACGCTCTATCAAGACGAATTTCAACGCAACGACTTTACGTATGGAGTTGCGCTGTTTCAACGCGGTTATCTCGAGCAAGCCGCGGCATCTTTTCAGCAGGTCATTGCGGCCAAACCGCGAGAACCGGAGGCTTATTACAATTTGGGAACGCTCTACCTTCGAAAGAACGCTCTGCCGGATGCGCGGCGGTATCTCGAGCGGACAGTGAAGCTGCGTTCCGATTATCCGGAAGCATGGAACAATCTTGGAATGGTTGCCGGGCAGGAAGGCCACGCGGACGAGGCCATTCGTAACTTCAAGCAGTCCTTGGTTCTGAGGCCTGGCTATGTCACGGCGTTGCTTAACCTCGGAAACCTTTATCGGCGACAGGGAGCAGTCGATGAAGCGGAAAAACTGCTGAACCGCGCGCTCGAGCTGGAGCCTGATAATCCGGAAACAAACTACAGCCTGGGGATGCTCTACGCGCGGCAAGATCAGCTCCCTCGCGCCTCGAATTTCTTGGAAAAGGCTGTCAACTTGCGCCCAGAATATCCCGACGCACTGAACAACCTGGGCGTACTGTTCGTCCGTCAACAGAACTATCCCGAAGCGAAGGAGAGATTCGAAACTTGCATTCGCGTTGCCCCGAATTATGACCAGGCTTATCTCAATCTGGCCCGCCTCTACGTCGTTTTGAACGATAAACCGAAGGCCAGAGAGGTGTTGCTGGCGCTATTGCGCCGGCAACCGCAGCACAAACTGGCTCA
>DATDHE010000433.1:0-5397 GCA_036521695.1 Candidatus Acidiferrum sp.
GATTTGCTGGCGAAATTGCGGAGCGCGGGGCTGGACGAATAGTTGCGCAAGTCCAAAGCTAAAAGAAAAAGTTTTTGCACAGAGACCGCAGAGCACATGGAGAAGTCAGCACGGCGGGCGCATACCGGTGTGAAGCGCGACTGTGCCGAAGGTCCACACTTTGTAATCGACGGACTCATAGCCCACTGAGGCCATCAGAGCTGCCAACTCAGGCGGACGGAAGAAGCGCAAGACCGACTTTGGCAAGTACGTGTAGGCAGCGGAGTTTCCTGAAATAAAGCCGCCGATGCGCGGCAGGACGCTTCGAAAATACCAGCGGTAAACATCCCCTAGAAAACCATCGGGCGGTTCCGTGAACTCCAGTATGGCAATAGTGCCACCGGGCTTGAGGATGCGCTGCATTTCCCGGAGACCGGTTAGGTAGTTGACGAGATTGCGGAAGCCGAAGGCCGTGGTGACGAGATCGAAGGAACTGTCGGCGAACGGCAGGCGGAGCGCGTCCGCTTCAAAGAAGGGCATAGCCGGCGGCCCAGAGAGGCCCGAATGGCTCGGGACCCGTTGGCTCTTGGCGCCTTTCGCGCGCGCCCGCACGAGCATGGCATGAGAAAAATCCCCACCGATTACGCTGGCAGGGCCCAGGCGAGCGAGAGCGAGGGCGAGGTCGCCGGTACCACAGCAGAGATCCACGACCATCGCATCGCGGCGTTGGAGTATGGGCCGAAGGCGGCGCGCAGCTCGCTTGCGCCAAAGATGATCGAGGTCAAGCGACAGAAGATGGTTGAGCAGGTCATAACGCGGGGCGATCTGCGTAAACATTTCGCGAACTTTGCGCGAGGCGTCGGCTTCACCGTGGGTGCCTTCGGGCTGCGTGCCTTTGGCAGGTGCGGGAGCGGCGACGTCAGCCACGGCGTTTCCCCGGAGGAGTAATGAAGTGGGGAGCGAAATGGAGGACGCGCTCGAGAGTTTCGACGGGCACGTCGTTGCGGGACTCCGCCTTGCCGATTTTGGGAGCGAGGACAAAACGCAATTTACCTGCGCGCGTTTTTTTATCGGAACGCATGGCGGCGATAAGCGTGTTCGGCGGAACACGGGGCCACGGCGGAAGCGGGCCCATGCGGCGGACCAGAGAAACAATGCGTGACACTTCATCCGCCGCGGTCAGCCCAATCTCGTGACCGAGTAGCGCGGCAGCCATCATGCCCCAGGCGACTGCCTCGCCGTGTTGATACGTTCGGTAGTTTGTGACGGCCTCGAGAGCGTGGCCGAAGGTGTGGCCAAAATTCAGGATTTCGCGGAGGCCGGATTCGCGCTCGTCGCGGCTCACCACACGCGCTTTGATTTCCAGTGAACGAGGGATGATGTACCGCAGAGCGGCGGGATCGCGGCGAAGGATGGCGTCGAAGTTCCGTTCGAGAAAGGCAAAGAGTCGCGCGTCGGAGATAATCCCGTACTTGATTACTTCGGCCAAGCCGCCGCGGTATTGTCTTTCCGGAAGCGGCCCCAACATGGCGGAATCAACGAGCACGAGGCGGGCAGGATAGAAAGTGCCCACGAGATTCTTTCCTTCCGGCAAATTCACGCCTGTTTTTCCACCGACGGCGCTATCCACCTGGGCAATCAGGGTGGTGGGGATTTGCACGAGGGCGACGCCGCGCAAGCACGCTGAGGCGGCAAAACCGGCTACATCGCCGACTACGCCGCCGCCAACAGCGATAATCAATGAGTGGCGATCTATTCCAGCGCGTACCAGAGAACGCGAGAGTTTTTCCACTGCGCTCAGATTTTTTGCCGATTCTGCGTCATTCATCAGATGTTTGGCATACCCGTTTTTCAGTCCGAGGCCATGGAGGACGCGCTGCCCTACTGCCCGCCAAACCTTCGGCGAGGACACCACATGAATCCGTGAGAACTTCCCCAGCCGGCGGATCTCTTCCGCGGCACGGTGAAGAACACCAGTTCCGCAGACGATCGTGTAGCGACCTGTCGATGCGTTCACGAGAATGCGTTTTTTTTTCATTCGCCAGAGTGTTCTTTGGAGCGATTTGAATGTAGCACACAGTTCGCGGCGGTGCGCGGCACCCGACGCGCGGACGCTGCTCTATTTCGCTTGCGCGCGGCTTCCCATGAACTTACTTCGCCTGAAGTTGTTTGACACTTTCCAGAAACACCTGCCCGACAATGGCCAGGGTTTTCGGGCTGATCTTGTCTAGGGAATCCTGCGGCGTGTGCCAATAATAGACATCGCCGTTTGGGCCGTTATCCAGGTCGATCACATCTACCGAGGGAACGTGGCGTTTTAGAAAGGACTGGTGATCATCTTCCACGGCAGATGAGTCGTCGACGAAGATACTCGCGTAGCCGAGTCTTTTGGCTACGCCCCAGACCAGATCGACGAGCGCTTTGGTGGAGTAGGTTTCGCGCTTGAAATGCGGAGTGCGCGTGCCGACGATATCCGCGAGAAGAAACGCTTTTATTTTTGCGAGGTCGCCGCTATTGGCGAAGCGCGCGGCCATTTGGCGGCTTCCGTAGCAATTATCGGGATCCTGCCACTCAGGGCGCACAGCTTCTTCGCCGTCGAAGAAGGCGATCCAGACTCCGTATCGGCCGTGCTGCGAACAGAGGATACGGGCCAGTTCGAGCATTACGCCGGTTGAGGAACCGCCATCGTCGGCACCGACGAAATTATCGAGTCGCTTGGTATCGTAGTGCGTGCCGAGGAGAATCACGCCCGGCTTTTCTCCCGGAACCTTGACCAGAATGTTTTTCATGGCGATGCGCCCGGCAGGAGTATCCGAGCTGAAAGCGTCTACGTCGACGGCGCAGCCGTAACTCTTCAGCTCAGCAAGGAGGTAGTCCTGCGTTTGCGCGATGGCTGGCGAGCCGGCTGGTCGCGGGCCGAAGGACACTTGCTTGGCGACGTGGGCAAAAGCGCGCTTGCCGTCGAAGCCGCCGGTTTTGTCAGGGGAAGAAGCTTCATCAGCTGGATTTTGCGGCGCAGGAGGCGGAGCGGTGGTGACCGCGCTCATGAACGGCGCATCCTTTGCTGCAGGTTGAGAGATGTCCGCTTTCGCTTTACAACCGGCAAGAAAAAGAAGGAACGCGGATGCACAGACGAACCCGCAGAGGAAGATATTTCTAGAATTTCGGTTCATCTAATGAGCCTCCGCGGCGGTCGGCCAAACGACGATTGCGTTTGCGAACCACCACCCAAGATACCGCCACGCCGATAAAGTACAAGCCCACCAATACGAGCATAAAAAGAACCATGGTGAGGGCGTCCGGCGTGGGCGTCAGGACGGCCGCGAGAATGGTGATCACCACCAGAGCATAGCGAAAATTCCTTATGAGGAATTGCGGCGTAACGATGCCGAAGAGCGACAGGAAGAAAATGAGAACCGGCAATTCAAACACGAGGCCGAGGCCGAGAAGAATCAGGAGGATCAGGTCAAAATACTGATCAATGTCTATGAATGGCTTGACCGGACCTTGCAAGCTGATTCTGACCAGGAAACGCAGGACGTAGGGCAGTGAAATGAAGTATCCGAACGCGATGCCGGCCAGAAACAAGAACACTGTGGAGAACAGAAAACCGGTGATGGCGCTGCGTTCGCGTTTGTAAAGGGCTGGAGCGACGAACAGCCAAATCTGGTAGAGCACCCAAGGCGAGGCCAGAACGAGACCGATATAGATGCTCGTGGTGATGAGCAGATTTAGGAAGCCCGCGGGGTGCGTGACAATTAGTCTAGGTTCGAGGCCCGCGTCGCTCAACGCCTTCTGCATAGGCTTGGTCATCACGTTAATGAAGTGCGGAGCGATGAACCAACCGACGGCGGCCCCGGCCACGACGGAAATTAGCGAGCTAATGATGCGTTTTCGTAGCTCGATAAGGTGCTCGAAAAACGTCATCTGAGCACCGGCCTCTTCCTGGGCTGGCACGATGGAGGAATCAGACTGGCTGCTGTTGGTCATGAGCGGGGGCTTGAGCAGGATCATGCAAAGGCTCGGAGACGGGTTCAGGAGACGCGGGCTGGGCCGTTTCCTCGGTTGGTTGCGCCGCGTCACTTTCCGAGCGTGGTACTGATTCCGCAACCGGCGTGACCACCGGCGCTTCCGTCAGGCGAGAATCCGCGTCTAAGCTGGCTGAGGCGGTCTCAGTGCTCCCCGGTGTGGCCAGAGTGGCGGGCTGTTCTGCCGCCATGGCGGAAGCAGCCGCCGCTTCCGCAGCTTTCTTTCGCTCGGCTTGGAGGGCCTGCCGTTCGATGTCGCGCATTTCTGTTTCAAAGGCGCTCTTGAAGTCGGTAGAGGCTTTGCGGAATTCGGCCATCAGCTTGCCGAGGCCGCGAGCGAGTTCCGGCAGCTTGTGCGGCCCGAAAACGACCAGCACAACGATAAACAGAACAACCATATGGGTCATGCTGAGCATGGCAATAGGTGGCCGCAAAACGGCCTGTTGGCATCATAGAAAGGGCGTCCCACGGTGTCAAACCACACTTTGGGGTGTGCTATAATTTGATCTGCGTGGTTACGCGAGGTCAGGATGAAATCTGAACGCCGTGGGCTGGTACTTGTAGTTGCGGTCATCCTCATATCTGCTGTTCTCGGGGCTGTTTACGGCCCCAACGTCCGAGCCACGACTTCGTCGGCCGAGGACGAGCACACGGCGATACGCCAATTCGCAAATGTCCTGGACGTGGTCCAGGCGAACTATGCTGAGCCTGTCGATGTAGACAGGGCCGTGTATCAAGGCGCCATCCCTGGGATGCTGCGCGTTCTCGATCCGCACTCCAATTTCTTTGACGCCCGTCAATTTGCGCTGCTTCGCGAAGACCAACGGGGAAAATATTATGGCGTCGGCATGGTCGTAGCGCCACGCGAGAGCCGCACTGTGGTGATGCAACCCTACGTGGGAGCCCCGGCGTTCAATGCAGGCATTCGGCCTGGCGACGTGATCATAAAAGTGGACGATAAGTCCACGGAAGGACTTACGACCAGCGACGTTGCCGACTTGCTGAAGGGCCCTAAGGGCACGGTCGTAAAGATCACGGTCAGCCGCGAAGGTTACGACCAGGCTCTCGTTTTCACGGTAACGCGCGATGAAATTCCTCGACACTCCGTGGACATCGCGTTCATGCTCAAGCCGGGGATCGGATACATTCGCCTTTCGGGCTTTAATGAGACGACCGACCGCGAAATCGCCGACGCGTTGAAGCAATTGAATGCCTCGAGCTTGGATGGCTTGATCCTCGACATGCGCGGAAATCCTGGCGGCTTGCTGAACGAAGCGGTAGCCGTGGGCGATATGTTCCTCGACAAGAACCAATTAATCGTTTCGCACCACGGGCGCACGTCGCCAGAGCGGCGCTACTTTGCTCTGCGCGGCAACCAGGGAGTGACCGT
>DATDHE010000434.1:0-3458 GCA_036521695.1 Candidatus Acidiferrum sp.
ACAAGATTAGCATTTACGATCATAACGGCCAACTGCTTACAGGTTCCGATTGCGTACACATGCCACTTGGAATAAGTGACCACAAGAATGTACTACTCAAAACACTTAGCCCAGGCAGCCAATTTGCTGAATATGCCATAATCAACCGGTTGTGCAATATCAGAAGTGGTACTTATAGGATCCAGGTGGCGAAAACGATTCCGCAATATCTAGGCAACGGCGAAATCGAATCGAATAAGGTCGAGTTTACGGTCCGTCAGTAAGACGGGACGGGTGGCCCACACAAGCGAGGTTTTTTGTTCGGTTCCATGACATTCTTTCCAGTATGTCTCTAGACATCCTTTACACTCGCGTGGCGGGCGTGAGCGCGCGCGGGGAGTGGAAGGGTCGATGCCTTGGAAGACGATGGAAGTCCGGGAACAACGAGTGCGATTTGTGGTCGCGGCGTTGCGCCGCGAGCGGTCCTTGAGCAGTTTATGCCAGGAGTTTGGGTAGTGTTGCAAGTTTTCAAATGGACAGACAAGTTTGTCGCCGAGCGTTTGTCGTGCGTTCTTAAGCTGCCAAATCGAAAAGACTGTCGATGAACTGAATCTGCCGAAGAAGATCATCTCCTGCCACCCATCGAACTTGCCCCTTCCGGATCATGTGGACTGCTTCGTAGCCTTGAATGGTTCGCCGAGCCGCCCGGAATTCTCGGAAGCCCTGCTTGGCGTTAACTCGACGTTTGATGGCTCGATGATCCTGTTCGAGAATGTTGTTCAAGTACTGCACGGGTCGGTGTCGACAGCGCTTGCGCAGCGTCCCTTCCTTCTTACTGTCGGGGATCGCGGAGCTGTAAATGGGCGCCAGGTCAGTATTGATCACCCGAGGTTGAGGATGGGATCGATCGCCGAGCGCCCTGCGAAACAGGCGCTTGGCAGCGTCGGCGTCACGGAACGCTGACAGCAAGAAATCGATGGTGGCACCCTTGGAATCGATGGCCCGATACAAGTAGCACCAGCGCCCCTTCACGCGAAGGTAGGGGTAAGTAGCCCCGGGGAATTTCACCCCGAGGCCCTCTCAGGTAGGGTCGAGAGCAGGCGCGCGCTGTAGGCGTCGGTGGTGATTCCATCGCTTTCGCTTTGGACCGCAGTCCGGCAACCATGGTCACGTTTCCAGCTCCCGCCACGTCAAACGCAGCGTGCGGTTTTCCCGCACTGCGCTTTCCTGTTTGCTTCATGACAAGGGTTATGAGACTTATCAAACCGGGAGCGCTTTCGGCACCGTTGCACGACGAACTCGATAACCATTGAACAGTTTGAGTTCCTCATACAGCCAGCGCCTACTCCACCTCTTCCAGCCGAAGCCGCGCTGATTTCGGGATCGCCCCATGTGTCGCCGGATTTTCTTTTCTACCCAGCCTTGGATGAAGCTGAAGCACTCGCTGGAATGTCCAACGGCGAAGTAGTTCACCCAGCCCCGCAGCACCGGATTGATCAGTTGCACCACCCGGTCCACAGCCTGGGATTGGAATCGCCGAAAAACATCCTTGAGCTTGCGCAACAACGCCGTGCGCTTCTTCATCCTCGGCGTGTAGTGCGCTCGCCACACCTGTCTTTCCATACTGCGCAGGCGCCGGAAGTCGAACCCAAGAAAGCCGAAGCTCTCTCCTCGTTCCAAATCCACGATGCGACTCTTCTCTTCATTGATCTCGACCTGTAGTTTGGCGAACTCTTCCCGCAGTCGCTTGTTCACTGCCCCAAGCAGCCACGCATTGCGCGGGTGTGCATCGATCAACACGACAAGGTCATCAGCGAATCGGGCATACTCGACGTAGGTGTACTTCCCGTTGCGCGTGGTTTCTTTCGCTCGCTCCAGCATGCGATCCACCTCGGTGAGATAGATGTTACTGAGCAGCGGTGAAATCACACCGCCTTGCGGAACGCCTTGCTTCCCGGATGCCGTCAGCATCAACTTCAGCAGACGCATCACCTCGTTATCATTGATCCGGCGTGCAACCTTCTCAAGCAGCAGATGGTGCCTTACTGTATCGAAATATGCTCGTAAATCCAGATCGATGATTCGGGTCTTGCATTGAACAATTGCCGTTGCTACGCGATGCACCGCTTCATGCGCGGTGCGCTTGGGACGATAACCGTACGACCCCGGCTGGAAGTCCGCCTCGAAGATCGGCTCCACTACGAGCTTGACCGCTCCTTGAACCACTCTGTCACGGATAGCTGGAATCGAAAGAACGCGGACTTTCCCGCCTTCCTTCGGTATCTCCCTCCGCCGTGTTCGTAGCGGCACATAGCTACGATCAATCAGTTCGCCATGTATCTGCTCAAGGAATGACTCCACGCCTTGCGCCTCGATGACTTCGAACGTTACCCCATCAACTCCCGGAGCTCCGTTGTTCTTCCGAGCCAGCGCATACGCCTCACGCAGTGTCTCCATCTTGCAGACATGGACGTACATCCCCCAGAAACGCCACGACGGTTCAGCCTTCGCCTTGACGTATATGTTCCTTCTCAGGTCCTGCAAACTAATGGGTGTGTTTATCATTCACCCTTGCCTCTCATTTTGTTGGAACCGTTACAAACAGTAGGGCCCCTTCGCTCTACAGGCATTACCCTGCTTCATCGCTACAATACGGACCCATCCGCCACCCTCTCGCCTTCGGCCCACTTCCCGGGTTCGCCGGTTATAGGACCTACCTTGCTCCAGCGATTTCGCGCCGGGGCGAGGAGGGCTTCTCCAGTTGCTCAGCATATCCTTGTCATCGTGCCGTCGCTTCCACCCCGCCGAAGTGAGATAACCGCATCGGTCAGATTTCGGCTATCCATGCTGCCTTCGCCCTACGGTTGCAGGCTCGGCCTTCGGATTTCTTCACTTTCGAGGCCACATCCACGTTCATCTTTATTACGGCCCGATAACTCGCCCGTTTCCCAAGGAAACGGCTGTCGATAGGCTTCAGAAATTCAGTTTCCCTCCATTCCTGCTATCCAAGCTACGGGACTTCTGACTTTTGCCCCGGCAGGTCTATCTCCTGCTGAATATGCCAGCCTTCACTGGACGCGCAACCGTACGTGACACTCTCGCGTCATACGGCTCCCATCAAGTTGAGAACGTAGTCTCACTCAAGCAAGATGACGTCCCGACCCAGACCCACGAGTTCCTCCCATTGCTCAAGGATGCTGTGAAATCAATCACTGAACATATCCTACCCGACTTCATAACTGCAGAGAAGGCAATGATCACGGCTCACGTCGACGATAAGGCGCCATTCTTTAGTGACATAAAGAAAATACTCAGGCAGAAGACATCCGCCGATGTGCTGCTCAAGAAAGCCGTTTTCCCAGTTTTGATTGCGTACAATAGCCGAGCCTGTGCAAGCCATACCGATTTAACCAAGGAATACGTTCAAGAGCTAACTCGCGAGACAAAACGGCTACACGACCTTTTTGCAAAAAGGGCTG
>DATDHE010000435.1:0-5137 GCA_036521695.1 Candidatus Acidiferrum sp.
ACTTGCTGATTACGCAAGGCCACGACCTGGATACCATCGAGCTGACGTCTCCGGGAATCCGATATCGCGAACCTCTCCTGCTGGCGCGCAACACCGGCAAAGAATTTGTGGACGTGTCCGCAAACTCGGGCGCGGTGTTTCAGCAGGCGTGGGTTGGATGCGGGCTGGCTATCGGCGATTTAGATAACGATGGATGGGTGGACGCGGTAGTGACGACCAACGACGGCCCGGCATATGTCCTGCACAACAAGTTTCAGACGCCGAATCATTGGCTGACGCTGAAACTTGCCGGCCACAAAAGCAACCGCGACCGGATCGCAGTATGCGACGGTGACCACGGCGAGCAGTTATCTTTCCTCCGGCGACAAGCGCGTGCACTTCGGACTGGGAAGCGACGACGTCGCTAAGGAGATTCAGATTCGATGGCCGAGCGGCATCGTGCAAACATTGAAGGACATACGTGCGAATCAGATCCTGCAAATTGACGAACCGGTGGCGCAGCCGCGCTGGTAGCCGCTGGACTGCATGGATTCTCAAAGCGCTCACGTTGAGCGTGTTGCCGGCGGTCTTCTGTTTTCCCGGGCAAGGCTTTGCCCAAGCTTCAGACGATTTTGCGCGGGGCTTGAAAGAATTCCGTGCCGGACACTATTCCGCCGCGGAAAAGCTATTTTCGCGTGCGGAGGAAAGTGCGCCGGGCACGACGGATGCTTTGTTGTATGGAGCAAAATGCCTCGTCCACCTGCAGGATTTTCGCGGAGCGGAAAACGGGCTGCGGCAATATGCAGTGAGCCATCCCCAATCCGATGATGCGCTCTATCTACTGGGCTATGTGCTGAACCGCGAGAATCGTCCGGCGGAATCGCTCGAGTTTTACACGAAAGCGGCACAGATTCGCGCGCCCACTGGAGACGATCTAAAGATCGTCGGTCTCGACTATGTTTTGTTGAATGCTTATGCGGATGCGATCAAATGGCTCGAAAAAGCGGTTGACCTCGATCCTAAAAATAAAGAGGCGTGGTATTACCTAGGCCGCGCCTACTACACGCGGCTGCGGCTTTCCGACGCGGGGAAAGCATTTCAAACCGTGTTGCAACTCGATCCTCACGATGCAAAGGCGGAGAACAACCTTGGGCTAGTTATCGAGTCGCAAGCGCAGCCCGAGGCAGCAGCGGAGGCCTACCGCAAAGCGATCGCCTGGCAAGCACAAAGCGAACATCCGAGCGAGCAGCCGTACTTGAATCTGGGAAGCCTGCTACTGGAACAGGACCATACTGCCGACGCGATTCAGGCGCTGGAGACGGCGGTCAAGATGGCGCCCAACGACGCGATGTGCCATTTGAAACTTGGCACGGCGTACCTGCGCGGCGCGAACTTGAACGACGCCCGCAGCGAACTGGAGAAATCCGTGCAATTGGCTCCGGACGACCCCGCGGCGCACTATCAACTCGGGAAACTCTACAAACAGACGCATGAGATGGAGAAGGCTAAAGAAGAGTTCGACCGCACGGCCGAGTTGCAAAGCCGAGCCGCTTCGAGCAGACCGCAGTAGTTTCTTCGCGAAAGAGTCGAGCCAGATACCGGAGTCGCGCAATCGGGAGCAGAGAACAAATCGAAAAACTCAGTTGTGTTTTGCGGATCTGACCGACCAGAAGAACGTCGCCACGGCTCCGGCGTCCAACGTATAAGCCGCAAACTCGCCCCTTCCCTTCGACGTTGAATTGGACAGGCGCCGCTCCTGAATTGAGCACGAGCAACACCATCGAACCATCGGCGTTGCGGTAAGCCAGTGCTCTATTCCGGACTCTCCCTCGGTGCTCGAAGCGATGCGATACGCGCCGGTTCGCACGACACTCAGCCCGATTCCCTTGCTGGGATCGAAAAGCATTTCCAGGAGCTGGCGGCGCCGTGTTTTTTGTCAAGAAGCCAGGCCGAAGAATCCGTCAGCGAGGCGCCGAAGCCATCTATTTTGCTGAAACTGCGAGTCGCCGACGCATCCGAGTGAAGAGACTTGTCTCCGAAGTTTTGTTCTGCGCGAAGGCAGCACAAATCGCAATGGCGCAGAACGCAGCTGTGCGGTGCAGACGATGCTCAAGGTTTTTGCGGGCCGGGACATTCGCTGCCTTCCTCGATGACTACGGATTCCGCGGAGGAGGCGGTTGCGCCGAATTGGAGTTTTGCTGCTGCGCCTGATAGCGCTTCAGCGCTTGCTGCGAACTCTCCGCCTCCTGGTCCTTGAGCTTCTGGAACGTGGCCATGGCTTTTTGCGCTTCCTCCATCCGATGGAGACGCCGGTAGACAATGCCCAGCTGATACCAGGATTGCTCGACGACGTCCGGGTCCGATCCGACAGCGGAGGTGGCGCGCTCGAAATGTGCAGCGGCAGCTTCATCGTTGCCGAGTTGCATTTCCGCGCGGCCGAGGTTGTAATCGGAATTCTGCAGGTCCGGCCTCACCCGCAACGCGCCTTCGATCAGCGATTTCCCCCGCGCCGGATCTCCCATCTCAAGGACGAGTACGCCCAACTTGTATTGCGCAGTCATATTTTGGGGATCGATCTCGAGTTCCTTCAGATAGGCTTGCTGGGCCTCCTCCATCTTGCCCGCCAGACGATATTCCGTGCCCAGCTGTTCATGGAGGCGGGGTTCGTTCGGAGCGAGCTTGATGGCCGCTTCATATTCGGCTATTGCGTCGATATGGCGATCGGCACTGGCGTTGGCCTCGGCCAGAAGCTCGGGGATACGCCACGATTTAGGGTCTGCTTTGAACATCCGGGCATAACTTTCGTTGGAGACGAAAAGGTGCGCCCGGCCACGGTGGTAGAGGATATCCGCGTTGTCGGGCGCAAGTTTTGCGGCCTTATCCAACGCCCCCGCGGCGGCCTCTCCGTCGCCGTTCTCGAGCTCAACCACACCCAGCCACATCCACGCGTTCGCATCCTTGGGGTAGCCGGCTGTTTCTTTTCGTAGCGACGCGATGGCGTCATCCAGGCTGTTGGAGCGGAATTCCGCGATTCCAAGAAAGAGGCTTGCGCCGCGCAGCCGCGGTTTCAACTCAAGGGCCTTCCGAAGGCTGACGATCGCGTCGGCGTGGCGGCCCTGCTCCTCGCGCACCAGCCCAAGATTCAGATAGGCCTCGGCGAACTGCGGAGCGTCTTTCACGATGGATGCGAAGCCGTCACCCGCCTGATCCAGATTCCCGGTACGCATGGCTTCGGTAGCCCCTTGAAACCGCTCCGTAATCGCAGGGCTCGTCTGTGCGGTTTGACTGTGGGCCACCTCCATAGGGGCGAGCAAAAACAAAATCGGGGACACCATGAATGGCATCCGCCGGACAAACCGAGAAACACGGTTAGAATCACGCGGAAAAGCACAGGGAATGGCTTGCGTCCAGTTCACAGCTCGATGGTACACCATCCCACGAAAACGGTAGCAGTTGCGACCCTTCCTAAAGAAGTCCTCCTGCCGCGGTGTGGAGCGCCAGGAGGAGAGGATCGCGGCAAAGTGCGTCAAACTTCAGAACTGGTAGCGCAACGTCAACTGAATTTGGCGAACCGGGCTTACTACGTTATAGCTACCACCCCCGGAAACGCCGAGGGTACTGTCTGTAAGGCCGCCGTCACGCGTGCCAAAAACATGGCGGTTAAAAGCGTTTGGAATATCAACCTTAAAGACGATGGACTGCCTTTCGTTTATAGCGGTGCGTTTTAGGATGGCAAAGTCCTCGTTGAAGTATGGTTGACTTCGAACGTTGCCTAGGATTAACGGAGCGTCGCCATAGACGTACCCGCGCTGACCGACAAGTTCCAGGGCGTTCGGATCTATGAAGGCAGCACAGTTGAAGTAGTTATTCGTGCTGTTCGCGATAAAGGTCCCGTTGGCCTGCTCCGTGCAGCCGCTATTGATATTGGCAACGAAGGGATTAAAGGAGCCATGGTTGGGCGCCAAGAGCGGTTGACCGGGAACGAGGCTGTAACGGAATGCTCCATCCGTGAAGGGAGCCGAGGGCGCATTGGCACCCAAGATGGTTGGTGTGCCGCTCTGATAACGCTGCACGCCTCCGATTTGCCACCCACCCAGAATTTTGCTGGCGACGCCATGATTCAGGTATTTTCTCCCCGGTCCGGCGGGCAGTTCGTAGATGTAACTGAGGACCAGCACGTGGGGCGTGTCCTGGAAACTGTAGGACTTCTGAGTTTTGGGGTTAAACGGATCCTGAGCCGCAAACTCATTAGACTGGAAGCCCGAAAAGACAGGGATGGCGCTGTCCGCATTGGTCAAGGTCTTTGAGAAGGTGTAGGAGGCCAAGAGGTTCAGACCATTTCGGAAGCGACGTTCCAGTTTTGCTTGGAAGGCGTTGTATGTGGAGATTCCCAGATTTTCGAGGCACGAGCACATATTATTGTTGCTGCCGCCGATGTCCAGGTACTGAGGGTAGGGGCGAAGCAACTGGCCAACTAAGGCGTTTGAACCATAGAGCGGGACAAACCAGTTCGGCACCGTTACTCCCAAACTGCTAAGAACGGCCTGGCCAGCGGGAGAAGTGACGGAGTCTGTAAGGGCGGTACCGAGATCGTAGAATTTCGGGTTGAGGGCATTGACCTGAGCAATGTTGGTGTGAAGATAGTCTCCTTTGACGCCCACGTAACCCACGCTCAGGATGAGGTCTTGCGCCAGTTGCTTTTGAACCTCGAGGCTCCAGTTCTGCGTCCTAGCCGGGCGCCCATAAGAGGGAGCGATATATCCGACGTTCTGGCCATTCAGGCGCGAGGGGTCGGTGCTATTCACCGGGGGCGCGAAATTAGGGAAACCGGCAGAGAGTGCCTGGACAGGAGTGAAGTTGTTCAGCGAGGTAAACGTCGGTTGGACGACGTTACCATTACTGAATTGAATGGTCCCTGTCGGTAGGTCATCATAGAAAAGTGCCGCATAGTAGATGGCATAGCCTCCTCGGATGACAACATCGCGGATGTGACCGAACATTTCTGTAGGAGCGTAGGCAAATCCGACGCGGGGTCCTACATCCCGGAAGTAGGTTTGGCCCTGATTCGACATTGAGCCGTACTCGAGGGCGCCATTCTCCCCGGGGGCTCCGGGATTGGGGATGTTCAAATTCAGGCTCGACTGGTATCCGTGGTCTT
>DATDHE010000436.1:0-15360 GCA_036521695.1 Candidatus Acidiferrum sp.
AGGAACCATTGGAAAGGACACTCCGCCGCGTCATTCGGGAAGAGATCCGCCGGGCCTCCTAAGTTTTCGCAAGTGGCGTGACCAGTGGAAGTTAACCGAGAGCGCCATCCGGCGCTCTACAGCGCCCGTTCCGGGGTGATCTGATGAAAGCGCTGCTGAGCGCTTCGTGGTGCGATAGCCTTCTCGTCGCACACGAGGAGGTGCCAAGATGCAGCAGTTCATCGGATGCGATGCGCACACGAGATTCTCGGTTTTTGTGGCCGTTGACGAACGAGGGGCCGCATCCAAACCTGTTCGGATCGAGCATGTTCGGGAGGACTACGCCCACTTTCTCAGCCAGCTCCCAGAAAGGAGCGAGATCGCCGTTGAGTCTACCGGCCACTGGTATTGGCTGGTCGATGAAATGGAGCGTGCCGGCCATCGCGTACACTTGGCGAATCCGATGGAAGCCAAGAAGCGCATGGGTAAGACCAACAAGACCGACGCGCTCGATGCTAAAGGGTTGGCCATCCTACTGCGCAACGGAACTCTGCCGGAATCTTGGATTCCACCAGGCCCCCTACGAGATCAGCGGGAGCTTCTACGCACGCGCATGGCTCTGCGCGATTTGCGCTCCAGTCTGAAGCACCGCATTCACGCCGCCGTGGATCGCTACGGCCTGCACACCGACGCAATAAGCGACCTTTTCGGAAGCAAGGGCCGGGAATATCTTGCGGTTCGCCTGACTGAATTTCCCCCCGAGACAGCCCACATGGTGAAAGTTCAGCTTTGTGCTCTTGATGAACTCGCCGCCCACATCGAGACCATCGAACAGCGCATCCACGCGGAGATCACACCCTCTGCCGAGGTCCATCTCTTGCGCAGTGTTCCCGGCGTTGGCGAAATCCTGGCTCCAGTGATCGCGCTGGAGATCGGCGATGTGAATCGTTTTCCGCGCGCTGAAAATCTGGCCAGTTACTCGGGACTTGTGCCCCGCGTCTTCTCCAGCGGAGGCCACACCCGTCTTGGTGGCATCTCGCGTTTCGTCAACCAATATCTGAAATGGGCCTTTGTCGAAGCGGCCAACTGCGCCGTCCGCGTTAAAGCTCATCGCCACTCCCACGTCGGGTACCTCTATCAGAGGCTGCTTGCCAAACGTGGACATGGCCGAGCGATTGTTGCCGTCGCCCGCCACCTTGCGGAGGCCAGCTATTGGATTCTCCGCAAGCAGCAACCTTACCGGGCACCTCAGCAAAACAAGATTTCGTCCAGGAACGGGTAAGCGCGAGACACGTCTGACCCTTCTCCAGCGAACCACGGGGGGAAGAGGCCTCGGGGTGAATGCGAAACCCTAAACCGATATGCTCATGCCCGCAACCAGGGCGAATACATGGCTCACGACGAAACCGCAAGCACGAGCAAATGGACGAGAGAACGAAGCGCAGCGCGGAGGCTGAAAGCAGCTAAAGAAAAATCCCCTTACAGATACGAAAATAAAAACACAAACTCCCCGTTGATGCCAGGGCTACCCTCGAAAACCACTTCGCTCTCCGGCACAGGGGCAGGGTGTACACAAAGCGGATTGAACTTCGCAGGAAAGAAGAAAAAATCCCCAAACAGCTCTTGACACATCGCAGCGCTTTCATACATGACGTGTCATACCCCCTCCCCATGCCGCAGGCATGGCTCTGACCGTCGATAAGGAGATAAGGACGTTATCCATTCGCCCCTGTTCGAGAGGGCCACTTCCCGGGTACACGGGCGAGTTGCCGGAAATGATCCGCTTCCCAGATGAAATAATATACTTCATCGCCGCAAGGAAGGATGAAGAGGCGGCTGTCGACATGGTATGCGAGGTCGTGTGCTTTATCCCAGTTGGTGCAAAAAATCCAGTGCTCCTCCCCGCTCGTTTGGGACGCGAGTGGAGGCTGGTAAACTCTCCCAGTTCCAAGGTCAATAAGCGCTCCGCCTACACACTGAGTTCCACAACCCCACATCACAAACCGGTATTGATTTGCGAAATCCGGGTTTTTCTTCGAAGCTTCAGTGAGGTACGTGCGGAACAGTCGTTCTTCCCGCGAATTAAGCTGTACCGGCGAGGCAGGCCCCCGCCAGTCCTCAGTAACTGGATAATCTTCGAACTTAGGCAGCTGTTTCATGTCCTTAGAAGGTTTTGACGCTTGTCCGCTGAGGTGCGGGAGGGTGAAGAGAATGCAGTACCCTACAGCCGCAACGCCCAATGTCAGCTTGCTTAAAAGTTCCCGAGATCTCACTGGCGCTCCCTCCCGGGCTTAAAGCCATAGAACGTAGTTAGCCCAATTCTGCCTATTTTCTCCTCCCTCGGAGGGTACGGTGGCTTATTAATTGCCTTATTGAAGGCAATCGGTACTCGCCCACCCAATTCGTCCAGAAGAGGTAGGGCAGGTGCAACTTCGCCGGTCAATCCGAATTCGTCCACTGCCAAGAACGAATTGATTAGGTGAAGTCTGGTGGGCGGGAACGTTAGTTGCGCATTGAGAACGTTATAGTCCTTCAAGTCGGAAGTGCTTGATGTGCCATCCATTACCTGATTCCATTGGGGACTACCAACCGCCACGGAACCCGTCTTGATTGCGCCCCAGAGTGTTCCGTCCCCAAATTTGTTGTACTTCGGACTATCCTGCGTGGCCTGAGCTTGGTTTAGAAAGGTCTCGCCGATCGCGAGCTTTTCGTCGGCAATCTCTCCTCCCGTGCTCTGTGTCCCGGATTCAGCGTAGATCGCCCCAACAAGCTGCCGCGCTGCCAGCAAAGGAGGATAGGGCGGAATCGGCAATGCCGCATTCTCCTCTCGACTGAGGCTCAAGGAGGGCATATTGTCTAGCGTTTCCGACATCGCCCCGGCACCGATCTCGTCGATCTCGTTCCCGCTCGGGTCCGTGTTGTCGACCGGGTCCGCCTGACCAAAAAGATATTTGTGCAAGGACAGCGGACTCTCATCGTCCCCTTCCTCGCTATCCATGCTCCAGAACCGACCCGTGCTGGTGTTCAGATATCCGGCGCGGTCGTAGTAGAAGCCGAGGTCGGAGTCGAACTGCTCGCCGGCGAACAGGTATTTGTTCGACGTGGTGCCCGTCGAGTGGATCAGGTTGCCGAAAGCGTCGTAGTCGTAGGTGTCGGTGATCGCGCCATTGGGGTCGGTCAGGGCACGGACGCTGCCGTGACCGTCGTAGACGTAGTAGATCTTTTGCGTGGCGCTCTGGAAGTTGGCGACGTAGCTGCGCGTCTGGCTGACCAATTCGAGGCCGTAGACGTAGCTGTGGTTCAGCTCGTAGTTGCCGGAGCTACCGCCGTTGAACGACTCGTAGACGACCTGCGCGTACCCTGTCGGGTTCAGCGTTTCCACCAGATAGGTCGTGGTCACGCAAGCAACCGTTTTGCTGACGCGGTTGCCGTCGCCGTCGTAGACGATGCTCACTCCGCCTTTTTGGATGAGGTGGTTCTCGAAGTCGTAGACGTTGGCGATGCTGCCGGAGCTGGCCGTGTTGCCGTTGTTGTCGTAGGTGTCGCCCGCCGTGAAGCGGTCGTTGGCGTCGTAGTTCCACAGGCCCGCTGGAACGGGCGCGAGCGTCGAGGTTATCTGCTTGCGGTTGCGCACGGGGCAAGGGCCTGCCACCCGCCGGAATCCAGAAATGAGCCTCATCACCCGGGGCAATTACGCGAACGGGCTCTCCAAAGTCAATACTCCTGTCCCCCCTATCTCATAGAACTTAAACGAACTCTCGCTTGGCCGGAAAAAGCCCACAGCATCAAGGAGGGTTCGCTCTCTAGTTTTAGAGAGCAATAGGTACAGTCCAATACACGCATCACAGCACGAGAGATTAAAATGGCACCGAGTTCTAAACATGTCGCCGTGGAAGACCAGAGGGTCCGCTGCCGCGAGCTCACGACCTGACGTTCCCCACTCGACCCACTCGCCGAACACCCCTTCCAGTGATACTCGCGAATCTGGGGCTGAGGCAGGGGCTCTGCCACAAATTACGATTTTGTTCTCGGACTCCCAGCCAGGTGACGAACCAAACCACGGCCACTCGATTTTCTTCCTGTCTAAGACTCTGTAGATGCCTGTTTCCAATGGTAGCCCCAGCTGATTTCCTTGCCAATGTTCGGGACGTCCTTTGTAGAGGGGCCATAACAGCTTCCGCTCTTCCGACATGAGCGCCGCGAGTCTTGCCTGAGTCTCCTCGGATGAACGCTGCGCGTCCTTCGCCTTGGGATTACTTGTATCTAGAGTGTCAAAAATCGGATCGTAGAATTCAAAGAGCGTGTACCCCCAGGGGAATCGCAGATAACTTCGAATATTTGGGTGACGTGATAGTCGCTCTTGATCCTCGATGTTCTCGTCCCTTGTGATGTTCACTCGCCGGATTGCCATTGAATGCAAGCCTCCTCAGATGAGTGCACCTGTTGGTCCAAGCGCACCGATAATTATAGCCACGGCAACGACGGCTAGAACGGCAGCAGTGGATATCAGCAGGAGGGGAACGGGGCTTGGGAGGGGGCCGCTGGGTGGATCGATGGCCGGCTGATAAATTATGACCCCGGGGCTGGTCGTCTCGTAAGTGACCTTATCAAAGAGAAAGGGCCCGCGAATGGTATCCTCAAAAGTCAGGGTGCCCGCAATAAGCGGAAGTTTGAACAGTCCCGCGCCTGATGCTAGGTAACGCCGAATTTGGCGCTGGGGAGGCACTGTACCGCCAATTGGTTTGATCTCATAGAGGTGTGCTTGCCCTCCAGATAGAATAACAACGTCGATTTCGCCACCCGGTACGGGGAACTCAGTGAATACATTCGGAAAGAATTTCAGGGCGATGCTATTTTCGATGAGTGCGTGAACAAGAGTTCCATACGCTTGCGCCGATATCTGGATCCCACGCGCCGCGAGCTTTGCAATGAAATCCGTAAGCGGCGTTTCTCCCGACGGATCCAAAAGATCCACGGGTTCATTGAGAACGTAAAGATACCTTGACCTACCACGAGCACCGGGTGAAGGTGTTGGTCGCCCGGCAGGAGATCACTGGTGCTGACCGCCAATGGGCCGCCCGATACGAGCCAGGTAACGTGTTGAGGTACGCTAAAGGCAGCAAGTTACTTGGCATCTCACCCGGAGAATATGCGCGAGTCGAAAGTGTTGAAGAGAAACAGAACCATGTCACAGTTGAACGTGAGAATGGCCAGCGGTTGAGGTACGACCCTCGCCGCTTGCAAGGCGTAACGCTGTACCGGCAAACAGAGCGGGCGTTCAGTGAAGGCGACCGCGTACAGTTCACCGCCCCGAATCGTGACCAGCATGTCGCCAACCGTGAACTGGCTATGATCGAGAAGATCGACGGGAGTGGCAAACTACGAATTCGTCTCGACTCGGGCCGTGCGATTGCCTTCAACATACGAGAGAATCCCCATCTCGACTACGGATATGCAGTGACAAGCCACAGCAGCCAGGGGCAGACTGCTGATCGCGTGCTTGTCCACATTGACACCGAGCAAAGAGGAGAGAAGCTCGTCAATCGTCGTTTGGCATACGTCGCAGTGTCGCGTGGCCGCTATGATGCGCAAATCTATACCAACGATAGAACTTCTCTTGCCGAAGGGCTTGGCCGCGATGTTTCACACCGATCTGCGTTGGAGTCGACACGCGCACCAGAACCACGAGTCGAAAAAAAGAGTGACTCACAATCCTCTCTCATTCAGGAGAGACAACGAACAATCGAACGGGACCTCAGCCCTGGCCGGTGAGCACGCCATTCGGACCTGCGGTCTTAATTCCTCAAGCTCTTCTTCCTCCCTCTCGGGGTGCCGTGTCACCCCCCTCCCCATGCCGAAGGCATGGCTCTGACAGTGTTCTCTGGCGCTCGGCGTTAACCGCCCGGCACCCCTCCCAGTCACACGGTTCGCCCGATGTGGCTTAAGCGCCTATTTGTGTTCACGGAGCTTTTCTAAGAAGCTCTGGCCAGCTTCACGAATGTCATGATCGGCTGAACTGGCGGCCCTTTTCGCCAGCCTCTCAGTGAGCCCGTAATCGATCTGCGCGTAGAGCTCTAAGAATCGGTAATATTCTTGAGCGTCCCCAGATGCCAGGATAGGCTCGGCCAGTCTCTCGATTCTGGCGACAAGCCTGTCTTTCGGGAGGTTGCGTATCAGGGCGCGGACTTGCCACAGATGCCTATGCACGCCTCCGGCGAGATGGAGCAGCTCTGGAAGAAGCTCCTCGACCTCATCACTCCCGACATGACCTAAAACGCGAAGGGCGGAGTCCAGTGCCGTTGTCAGGCCAGACCTTAGAATTTCGAGACGTTCCGCCCTAGCGCCTACAAGCAGCGCCTGGAGAGCTACCCAAAACCGTTGATCTGCTTGGATGATTTCGTCCCACGACTTCTTCATGCCATCGGTCATTTAACCTTCCCAGAATACGTCCAGCCAGCTTGGAGTATCAGTTGCTCGAACCCAACAGGAGATACTTCCTGCGTCGGGTAGATAGTGTGATGGCCCGCTGGTAGCGAGCTGCCCACGCGGGTATCCATCCCGTCTTCGATGACAGCCAGACCTGGAACGGCTTGCAGACTAAAGATTGGAGCACGCCAGTAGGTCCCATGTAGTCCTGACGTGAACGGATTGCGAAACGCGGACGCGCCACGATAATTTGGATCGGTGTACGGGTTCTGTGCGTCTATGTTTCCTCTACCATTGAGGACGTAATCAGTGCCCAAACGTGGCGTGCCTGGCCCCTGGGCATTGCCGAAACGATAGAGGTCATAGTTGGCGGATTGGGCGATATCCTCATCGGGTAAGTCGCTCGAATTCGGAGATCTTGCCACTTGGACACTGGCCACCGCTACGGTGCCCGTGAGAAGGAATGCAATCGCCCTGGTCAGGAAGCTAAATGTCTGAGGAGCCTCGGCAACCTCAGGGACCGCCTGAACACCCTCTTCGATTTCAACAAAAACGCGAACACTCACTTGTTGGATTTGTTGCGCTTCGATCTCTTCCCCTATTCCAACCACGCCGGTTTCGGTAGCTAGGTCTCCTTCTCTGCCCGCTGGATCTTTACGGTTCACAGGATCTGCATTCCCGTACAAATAGGTGTGCAACGAAAGGGGGAGACGTGAGTTGCCTTCGAAAAAGTCTCGCGTGGCAAATCTCCCCACGTTGGTGTTGAGATAGCGAGCGCGGTTGTAGTAGAGGGCGAGGTCGGGGTCGAACTGTTCGCCTGCGAAGAGGTAGTTGTTTGGCGTTGTGCCTGTGCTGTGAATTAAGTTGCCGAAGGCGTCGTAGTCGTAGGTGTCGGTGACGGCGCCGCTGGGATCCGTCATCGCGCGCACGCTGCCGTGGCCGTCGTAGGCGTAGTAGATGTATTGCGCGGCGGATTGGAAGTTGGCCACGTAGCTGCGCGTTTGGCTGATCAGCTCGAGACCGTAGACGTAGCTGTGGTTCAGCTCGCGGTTGCCGGAACTGCTGCCGCTGAAGGTCTCGTAGACCACCTGCGCGTAACCTGTGGGATTGTGGTCATCGACGAGGTACTTGGTCGTGACGCCTGCAACAGTCTTCGAGACGCGGTTGCCGTCGCCGTCGTAGACAATCGTCACGCCAGCCTTCTGCGTGAGGTGGTTCTCGAAGTCGTACACGTTGGCGATGCCGCCAGAGGAGACGGTGTTGCCGTCGTTGTCGTAGGTGTCGCCGGCGGTGAAGCGGTCGTTGGCGTCATAGTTCCACAGGCCTGCTGGCACCGGCGCGAGCGTCGAAGTCAACTGCTTGCGGTTACCGACTGGGTCGTAAATGTAGTTTACCGCGCCATTGATGCCGTTGGGATCGCTGGCAATGGTCTCGCTGGTGAGGCGGTAGAGATTGTCGTAGCCGTAGTTCACGGTGCGACCAGAGAGTTCGCTAACGGAGAGGCGATGCCCGGCAGCGTCCAGAGTGTAGGCATAACTGGCGACGGCACCGGGCGCGCCGCTGACCATTCCATTCACGCCGAGATTGGTGAGCCGGTTGCGCGTGTCGTAGGTGTAGGCATGCACCATCCCGTTCCCGTTCGGCGCGGTGACGCTATGGAGATTGCCGACGTTGTCGTAAGCGTTGGTGGTCGTGCCGGTGTTCACCGTGCCATTGGGCTGCGAGGCGTTTCCGCTGGTACAGAGAGCACCGGCAACGGAAAGCGTGACGCAGATGATTGCGGCGAGGTATCGACGAAAAACCGGAGTCATTGGCGATATCTTACAGAGAAATGTCGAAATCCCACTGGCAAGAAATGACGAATGTCCTCTTCGCCGCATTGCATTCAAGCGACCCGCCGTCCGGGCTACCCGTGCGACGTAGTTTCGAATTTTAAGGCGTGGGCCACGCATCACTCTCTGGCAAATGAAACTGGATTTCGGGGCTGAAGTTAGAAACGCCACCATATTGAAACGGCGACTCCAGCTTCACACAATGCTGCAAGTTATCGTCTCGGCCGATATCCAGTAAGAGGGAGGCGAGAAGTACTGATGCGTCGTCGCCGCCGAATCCTTCGATTTTGTCGCGTTCATCCCAATGCCTCCAGGGCTCGACACCCGAATAAGTTAAGCAGAATTCAGGCCAGCCCCTTTCAGGTGGCCGCCTCTCCGTCCAAGGATGTTCATCGACCTCGTTGGGATGATAGTCAAAACTGACAGGCTGCGTCCGATAGTCGAGCACAGACCGTGAGGTCGTGCCTTCGTAGCGTATTGTCACCGACCTAATTTGCGATGATGGAGCTTGTAGATCGATACGCAATTCCGACAGTTCGGGGCAGAATATTGTGGCGAGAATCGCTAGTCCAAAGTGCCGGTAGGTTTTTTTCGAAGCTCTAAAATGCACGACGTCAGACCGGTGACAATCATTTACATACTTGTAGCTCTTTTTCGCAGTCACCTCTGTAGTTGCTAATAGGCTGGGAAGAGAAGGGAAAACCTTTGTTTCAAATCTAAATCTGCCAAAGCTCAAAGAAACTAGCGTCTCGAGTTTTCCCAAATACGTGCGCAGGTCGCATTCGCCGTTAGCGAGGCTATTTGTCATTTTTCGAATGCCGCTCCTTGAAATACGAACAAGTCTACCCGCTCGGAACCATCGCAAAACGAATAATTCTCTCCCTGCCATTCACCTACGTAACCTGCAAAGAGAGGTCCAGAAGCTATCGCGCTGAAGGCCTTCTGTAATGCCCGCGTCCTACATGCTAGTCCGTTAGTCCCAACCTGGACCTGCAAGAGACTAAGCGCTGCATTGCCTTCGGCTTTTAACACAGGCCAAGTTCTGCTCCAACCCCACGCAAGCGTATCTTTCGAGGCGCTAACTGTGAAGCCGCCGACTTGGCCGGGGTCGAGCCGATACTGCAAGGATGGAGCTGAATTATCTAGCGTATTAATCCGTTTCTTAACATCGTTTCCCTGAATCCCTATTCGTCCGCGCCTTTTTTTTCCATCATCGTTGTCCTTATTGTCCAGAAGAACATCGGTAGCTACTATCGCCGCGGCAAGTGCAGCGCTCACCGACAAAACTTTGGCCGAGAACTCAGCAGCTTTCAACGATTCTAGGAGGTTTATATAATTTGCCACGTTCGCGTCGAGTGTCTCACTGATCGCAGCTGTTCCCACGGCCTCGGTGGTGCTTGTTGCCGTTCGACCGGTCGGGTCGTTCTGATCGACTGGATCGTTGGCAGTGTAGGCGTAGCTATGTAGAGATACCGGTTCGAATTCGTTGCCCTCATATGCGTCCGGAGTTAAAAATCTGCCTGTAGTCGTGCCGAGGTACCTCGCGCGCATGAAGTATATGCCTAGGTCGGGGTCGAACTGTCCGCTCGCGAAAAGATAATTGTTCGGAGTTGATGACGACAGCGTGGTGCTGCTGTGAATTAGGTTACCGAAGGCGTCGTAGTCGTAGGTAACTCCTGACCCCACCACGATTTCGCAGCTACATTTCGCCCAACCCCAGTGCTGCTTTTCACTTAGCAGCAGCGTTGCCCTAAAATGCAGCAGGATTTTCTCGTTTGAACCCCAGACGCGAGTTTTTGGGTACGCCCCCTCGTTTCCCTGGGCATATGGTTGGATTGTTGGGAGAGTTTTTTCCGAAGAGTATGCAGACGCGGCGAGCAGCGCGCACAGTGTTATGGCTAGAAGTTGGCGAACAACGCCCCACACTCGCATGACTGGATTTTACGCGAGCCGCTGTGACTAACCATCACCGATCTCGCTTCGTTGTCTTCGGCGTTATCTGTACAGAGAGAGTTTTTTTCTTTAGCTGCTTCCGTCGAACGCTCAGAGTTGCACGACGTTGAGGCCGGGGATCAACCGGAAGTGCCGCACGTTGGCGGTCAGCACGGAGTAGCCGACTGCGAGCGCCGTTGCTCCGATCAGCAGATCGCCGAAAGGGATGACGATTCCTTGGCTCTGTTGCTCTCCGTCGATTTTGCCCGCCAGCAGCGCCGTCTCTTTGGTGTAGGGATAGACTTCCACGTCGTTGAGCAGTTCACGGATGAACGAGTCTCGGCGGCTGCGTGCCTGCGCGGTTTGCGCGCGGTAGATGCCATGCACAAGCTCGGTCAGTCCAACCGAAGAGAGCACGGCTCGCTGATCGCCGGTGGCAGCGACGATTTGCTTGAGCATTTGCGTCACGTTATCGCCTCGGCGTTCGGCGGCGATGACCACGCTGGAGTCCAGGATTAGTCCCATGCAGGCGGGTTCAGCGGTTCACGATGGCTATGGATGATCTCTTCGAGGTCGCGTCCGAAGTCTCCATCGAGCGTCACGGTAGAGCCGTGGGCTTCCGCCAGCGCGATGGATTCCGAGAGCAGACGGCCTGGATGCGGCTCTGCAGAGCGCAGCACGGCCACGGGCCGCGCGTCATTTTCGATCACGACTTCCGCGCCTGCGCGCACGTGGACCAGCAGCGTCGCCACGTTGGTCGTGGCGGCTTCCGCTTCCGAGATGTGGATCACATCCTTTGCCATAACGTGATTATACACCCGCTACTCCTCCTCTTCGGATTTGGCTTCGGTGTCGAGTGCCGCCAACAGATCGGCTTTGCGCTGCGCCTCATCTTGCAGTTCAGAACTCGCGGACGCGGGCCGCTTTTTTTCGAGCGCCGCGCCGGGATGCGTCGCCGTGTGGATTTGCTTTAGCTGCCGGATCGACACCTGCGTGTATACCTGGGTGCTTTCCAGGTCCGCGTGCCCGAGCATCTGCTGGATGAACCGGATATCCGCTCCACCCTCCAGCATGAGCGTCGCCATGGTGTGCCGGAACATGTGGCACGCACCCTTCTTGCCGATGTTGGCTTTCTCGACGTGTGCGCGCACCAACATGCTCAACCGGTCGGGATGGAACGCCCCGCCCTCGATGCTCACGAACACCGTGCCGTCATCCGGTTCGATGGAGAGTTGGGGCCGCGACTCGCACAGATATTTTTCCACCCAGGCCACTGCGCGTTCTCCGATGGGGATGATGCGGTCCCTCTTCCCCTTGCCTTGCCAGATCGAGAGCGTCCCGCGCTCCCGGTCGAGATTGTAGAGTTTCAGGTGCACCAACTCCGTGCGGCGGATTCCTGTCGAGTACAACACTTCTAAAATGGCGCGGTCGCGGAGACCCAGCGGATCGCGGATATCCGGCTGCATCATTACCCGTTCGGCTTCTTCCTCGCTCAACACCGCGCGCGGCAACCGCTTTTCGATCTTCGGCATGTCCAGATCGGAGGCCGGGTTGTGCAGGATGTGATTGTTGCGCACCAGCCAGCGGAACCAGGTACGCACCGGAACCAACCGGCTGTACTGCGTGCGGAACGTCAACGGCTGCCCGTTCTTTTGCCGGTAGTAGTAGAGATACCGCTGATAACTTTCGAGGATCGGACGCGTCACTTCCATCGGGTCTTCGATGCCGCGTTCGCTCGCCCAGCGCACGAACCGCGCCACGCACGCGCGCCGATGGTAGAGCGTGTACTCCGCCGCGTTCCGCACGCGCATCCATTCGATGAACTGTTCGAGCAGTGTGCCGAGCTGATTGCGCGGCAACGGCTGCGGCCCGGCTTTCTTTGCCCGCGCCATCACCGCACCCCGCTAACCGTACGTACGACGTAATTTTCTCTGCTGTCCCTAGTAGTGAGTTTTTCGAGATTCCGGGTCAGATCGCCATTCCGCCGTGCCAGTGCTGGCGATTCCTCACCCCGACCACCTCCCGCTATCCCCCCGTTTTGGGGCCGCTTTGACCCCGCGAAGTGCCTGTTTTGCCCCGCGTTCTTTTCGTCGTACACGCAGCCGGAGAGCTTTTCGATCTCGATCAGGCCGGGCAGCACCGGCTTGCCGCTGTCCGGCTTGCGCTCGAACACCAGTTCGTAGACGAAGCTCTGCCCGCGCCCGCCGTGATGAATGAGAAGATATTCCAGTTCTTCCAGCCTTCGCAGATGAACTCTGATCTGCGTGTCGCCCCATTTCGTGTATCGCCGCACATCCTTGCGGCTAAAGCGAAAGTCCGTTCGTTCCATCTTTAGCCGCTGGCATTCGGCGCTCGCCATTTCATCGATCAACAGCAGAAGCCTGCGCGTCTGCGGCGGGAGTTCGTCGAGCGAACGGCCCAGCACTTCATGCGCGAGCTTGTTGGCCGTGGCGATGTCGTCGAGCGTTACCTCGATGTATTCGAGCGCCTTGCCGCCGTGCGTGAGTGTCTTCCGCGTCCGTTGATGCTGGTGCAGCAGCGCTATGCTGCGGATCAGCGTCAGATACTTCATGTGATCGCGCCGCGTTCGCGTCTGGCTGTCCAGGAACGTCAGCTCCCGCGCGTAGGGATTTGCCACGAAGAGAGGCTGCAAGAGCCGCTGTGCGTTGCGATGGACGCGCAAGATTTCCTGGCGCTCGTGCTTTGCCAGCAGCCCTTCGACCGTTTGCGATTCGCGCTGCTTTTTGTGGATCGCCTGCGTTTGCGCGCGGTCCTCGTCCACGGCCAGCACCAAGCAACGATTCTGTAGCTCTTCGTCGAGGTCTATCGCCGTCGTGGTGAGGAACAGCATCACCGGGCCTTCGACGCGATACTGGTGCGTGACGAGCCGTCCCGTCGTCGCATCTTTTCCCGTTGAGGCGATGGTCAGCACCCCTTCGCTCTGCAACAGTTTCAGCGCGTAAGCCGCGCGCAACGCGCCTTCTTCTTCCACGATGGCCAGCACCTTGTGTTTCAGATCGCTCTCGCCCATGTAGAAGAGGCTCTGCCCAGTCATGGCCGAGTACTGCACCTGTTGCTCTTCGGGCAAGAGGGCCAGCACCGCTTCCATGAGTGCCGATTTCCCAGCGGCGGAACTCGATTGCACAAGGATGGCCAGCGGCGCTTCAAGCAGCCGCGAAGTCACCGCCAGATAACTCACCAGCTTGTTGGTCTCTTCGCCGACCATGCCGCATCGCTCGAAGTCGGCGAGGATGCGGTCGAGCAAGCGCGGATCGCGCAGCAGTTCCATCGCTTTGCTTCGCTCTCCTTCCTCGATCACGATCTCTTTTGGTTTAGGGTCAAGCGCCTTCTGGATTTGCTCGCGTTGCAGCTCTTCAAGCTTCAACAGCACGCGGCCCAGATCGCGCCGGATAACTTCCTCCTTCACTCCCAGTTCCTCGCCCGCTTGCTTCGTGAACACCACGCGCTGCCGCGCCGCGTACAGATCGAGCGTGTCCACATGGAAGCTCTCCCCACGCGACACCAACACGTTCACCCGCAGGATCGCCGCGCTCAGGTTCTTTTCAAGGCCCCGGATGCGGTAGCGGCGGTCACCCTGCGTGATCGTGATCTCATCGCCCTTGATCTCTACCGGCACATCGATGTACGGCGAAGCGGCGGACGGGAGTGGCGCGGATTCAGCCATTTCAGCAGTGAGAGGAAGATCGCGCTCCTCTTTCGTGTTGGCCTCGATGGAGTCTGTTGTTTGTTCTTTAGCTGCTTCTTCAGTTTTCTCTTCGCTCACCGCCACTGTGGGACGCTGGCCCTTGCCCAGCCACTCGGCCTTGTTCAACAGCATGCCGAGACTTTTCGCCGCTGGCTGCACCTTCAACGCATATTCGTTCGCATCCATGTTTTTCGGGAACTGCACCCGGAAGCAGTCGATCCCCATCGCCAGGAGTTCTTCGGCAAGTTCGTGCGCCGCGCTCTCGCCCGCCTCGTCGCGGTCGTAGGCCAGGAAGATTTTCTTGGTACCGTATTTTTTGAGCGCGGCCCGGTGTTCGTCGGTGAACCCATTGATTCCGTAGCTCGTGGTCACATGCCGGAACCCCGCGCACCAGAACGTCAGCGCGTCGATCAGTGCTTCGCAGAGGATGATTTCCTTCGAGGCGGCGAACGCCTGTTCATTCCACACCCCACGGTGCGGACCCGGCAGATACAAGTGCAACGGCGTCCCTTCCCTTAATCCAGACGTGATCTTTCGCCCGTACATCTGCGCCACTTCGCCTTCGAGATTGAAGATGGGGATCACCACAGAGCCGTTGAAGTGTTCGTGACCGCTCTCGCGGAACAACCCCACCCGCTGCAACCGTCCACGCAACTCCGCTCCCGTGACGCGATTGCTGCGTGGCAGCCGGTACCCCAGCGTGCGATTCGCGAAGCCCATCTGAAAGTAACCGATCATCTCGGAAGACTTCAGCCTGCGTGCTTCCAGATATTTCTGCGCCTCCGGTGTCTGCTTGAGCGTCTCGTGGTAGTAGCCCGCCACCTGCAACAGCAGCTCGCGGTCATCGGCATCCCGCTCCACCGGCGCGGGCAGCTTCACCACCGAAGAACTTTTCACTGCACGGGAACTTGCGGCTAAAGGAAGATGCTCCTCCCGCAGCAGCTCCACCGCATGACGGAAGCTCACGCCTTCCGCACGCATCATCCAGTCGATGGAAGAGCCTCCCGCACGGCAAGCCCCGAGACAGTTCCAGAGATTCTTCTTCGGGCTGATCACCAGGCTCGGCGAGTGGTCTTCGTGGAAGGGACACAGCCCGATGAGGTCCGCCCCATGCCGCTTCAGTTGCATCCCGCGTGCTTCCGCCAACCGTTCCAGTGATACCTCCCGCTTCAGCCGCTCGATCTCCTCCTCCGCGATCCGCCCCATCGATTCCTCCTTTCCTGCCGCTTCCGGGCTTCTGCAAAAAACTTGTCAAGAACTTTTATCCGTTACAGGGAAGTTTCTTGCCCTCCAGAACCCGTCGTGAGAGTATACGTAATACGTTAGTCTGTCAACGCCTCTCCTCCTGAAGAGGCGCAAGGAACCGAACATGCCCCTTAAAATCACCTTCGCTATGCCACGGAAAAAGTACGGAGAGACGCCTTTCGGCGAGCGGCTTGCTTCGCTCAGGAAGGCCCGAGGATTTACCCAGGTGCAGTTGGCGCG
>DATDHE010000437.1:0-2989 GCA_036521695.1 Candidatus Acidiferrum sp.
AGGAACCATTGGAAAGGACACTCCGCCGCGTCATTCGGGAAGAGATCCGCCGGGCCTCCTAAGTTTTCGCAAGTGGCGTGACCAGTGGAAGTTAACCGAGAGCGCCATCCGGCGCTCTACAGCGCCCGTTCCGGGGTGATCGTGTCATACCCCTCCCCATGCCGTAGGCATGGCTCTTTGGGCGCTCTGCGGCGCTCGCACTCAACCGGCCCTCGTGCCCCTCAGTCGCCGTAAAACTTGAGGTACGTATGCTGCTCTTTCTGGCCCTGGACAGCGAGAGAGCGAATCCCGGAGATGAGTGTCCGCTCTTCGTCAGTTTTTGCACCCTGGGCGATCCTATCCCACTCGTGGAGAAACGGCTCCAGCTGGAGCCGATTGATGACCGTGTCCCCATACCAGTCGATGAACCGCAGCACTTGAAACGAGGCATCCTTCGGATCTGGCAGCAACCGGTGTAACAGGTTCGTGGGGTCCTCGACCCTTCCAAGGGAAGTTCCATCTTCGGTTTCCCAAACAGCTGTCAGTCCCATCCTTTTTCCCCTCCTCTTACGGAACCGGCAGTCCAGGAAACGCTGTCACTACTTCTCCTGCCGCGTTGGTGATGATGGTGTAGACCTGGGTTACTGCGCCGGTGACGCGGTCAATTCCTATCTCCCGTCCCGCATCGATCACGCGTTGGAAGTTACCGCCAAGCTGCTGAACTGGGTTTGTATTCTCGCCAGCTTGCAGAAGTCCACGGATGTCCTCACCAGCGTTGAACAAGCTCTTGCCCGCTGTCCGAGCACCACCCGGCGCATGTCTTTCCAAAATATGCTTCAGGCCTTTGTCCGTGACTTTTAGGGGATTCTCGGCAGCAGCCTCTGCGGCTTCTCCCTCTTCGGCGGGCGCTGCCGACTCTGCAACGTCAGCCTCCGCTTCTCCAACGAGGTCCGTTGCAGCTGCGCCCTGTTGTTCGGCTCCGGCGGCAATATTCGAATCCAGCTCCTCCCCGATTCCTTCAGCGGCCACTTCTTCGATTTCATCCTGCTTGCCGCTTGGGTCGCGCCGATTGACAGGACTCGCCTGGGCATAAAGATATTTGTGGAGTGATAGGGGTTGGTCATGGAGCCCCTCGAAGGAATCCATGGACCAGAACCTGCCGGTGCTGACGTTCAGGTATCTGGCCCGATTGAAGTACAACCCAAGATCGCTATCGAACTGCTCGCCGGCGAAGAGGTAATTGTTGGGCGTTGAGCCGGTAGAGTGGATCAAGTTGCCGAAGGCGTCGTAGTCGTAGGTGTCGGTGATGTTACGAATGTCGTTACTGGCACTCGCTGGTTCGGCATAGAGGGGAACTGCTAGTGAGATTGAAAGGAAGAGAGCGGCGAGTTGGCGGAGGTTTGCGATCATCGCGTGAGTCGATAGTACAAGAAAGCTCGCATTCCCCAATTGGGAACAGGCACCGGGGCTCCTTGTGGTCAACCATTGACAGCTTACCGTCAGCTATGTGACAACGGAGTAGAAGAGAATCTATGGCTGATCCTAAAGAGCACGCTCATCAACTGATCGACCGACTTCCTGCGCCGCAACTGTCTGCGGTTGTCGGCTTGCTCGAAGTTATGCTCGATCCCTTCTCCCTCGCCAGTGCCCCCGTAGAGGAGGAAGAGCTCACACCCGAGACGGCCGCAGCACTGGAGCGCGCCCGTGCTTCGCTCGTCCGTGGTGAAGGCATTCCCCACGAGGAAATTCAGCGCGAATTCGGCATGAAGAAGTGACCGAACCGCCCGAAAGGCCTACGCCAGAGCGAATCTCAGTTCTCTGGGCACCGGCGGCACGGGCCGACCTTCGCGCCATCGATCGCGAACAGGCAATGCAGGTTCTCTACTGCGTGGACCACTACGTCACCAGCCGCACCGGCGATGTAAAGAGGCTGAAACCGCCACTCATCGGCTTTCGCCTCCGCTGTGGCGATTACCGGGTCTTCTTCAACTTAAAGAACAACGACACTATTGAAATCGCTGCCGTGCGTCACCGTAAGGAAGCCTACCGCTGACTCTTTCTTAAAAAACCCAAACCCACGCTTTCGGATCACTTGCAGTGGCTTTGGGTTCAGCGACAGGAAATGGTGTGAGCGCTAAACGAACCCCATCTTGAAGAAGATTGCGTCGCGGCGCAATGTTGCGACATGACCAAACGTGGGAAGAAAGCATGGACGAAGTGGCGAAGGGTGGTTTCCGAGCAAGCGCGTAGCGGGCAGACGGTAACGGCGTTCTGCCGTGAGCGTGCTCTGTGCCGGCCGTATTTCTTCGTGTGGAAGAAGCGGCTGCTGAAAAGTGCGACAGCAAAATTCTTAGAAGTGCAAGTGCAGGAGCCTGCGCCGAGCGCGCCCAGCGACCCGCGAGTGGAAGTTCGACTCCAGAATGGCCGAAGCCTGCTGGTGGGGCGCGGATTCGATGCCGAACATGTTCGGGCGTTGCTGATGTTGGTAGAGGCAGTGGGGTGATCGGGCTGCCGAGTTTGCAGGCCATGGATCGCGCGCAGGGAGCGCGGATCTGGATGGCCAGTGAGGCCACCGACATGCGCTGTGGATTTGATCGGCTGGCGGAGCGGGTGAAAGTGGTCATCGGAGAGAACCCGCAAAGCGGCCATTTGTTCGTGTTCCGTTCGCGACGCGGAGATCGGCTAAAGATTTTGGTCTGGGAGCGCGATGGCTTCGTGCTTTGGTATAAGCGGCTGGAAATGGGAGTCTTCAAACTGCCGCGAGTGGAGCAGGGAGCACGATCGGTGGAGTTGCGTGCCAGCGAACTAGCGATGATTTTGGACGGGATCGATGTTTCAAAACTGAAACGCGTGCCTCGCTATAATCGCGCGGTGCGCAGCGGCGAATAAAAATAAGCAAAGAAAAAACAGCACAACGCACAAAATAAATCACCGTGTGAGCAACCGAGTTTTTGTTGCTGCGTCTAAGCAAATGTGCCCACCGAAGAGAATTTCTTGGCCAACTTACCCG
>DATDHE010000438.1:0-4292 GCA_036521695.1 Candidatus Acidiferrum sp.
CAACAGGTTGTGATTTGGCCTTGGTTGTGGGATGAAGAATCCGATCCAAGGGAACGGGCCCGACAGCGACCGCCTGTTGCACCAGTCGGAAGAACAACTTGCCGCGGCTTCTTGACCGGCGGCGATTGAACCGGAACGTGAACTCATCGAGATAGTAGTGCAGATGTTTCTGACTGACCGCTCCCTGGTGGGTTTCCATCAGCCACCGTTTGAGCAAGGAGATCACAAGGTGAACTCGCGGCATCAACTCCGACGGAGTCTTCTTCTTGCGCTTTAGAAACGTGACCTCGTGCTCGTAGCCTTTGCTTTCCAAAGGCAGGTATCCCAGCCAACCGTCGGTGTGGATGACACTGCCCGGTTCCACTGAGTCCTGCACAAATGGCACCAAGCTGGCGGCCGAAGCATCCACAATCTGGCGCATGCGAATCCGACCGATCCCGGGTCCGTCTTCCTGCGCAGCCACGACGACCAAGGCTTTCTCCAAATTGAGCCGACCGGGCAAGCTCTCCTCCAGACCACCGAGGTAGCATTCATCGACCTCCACTCGGCCCAGCAGCAAATCACGCCCCGGTCTTACCATCGCGCGACGGAATTTGTGCAGCCACGTCCAGGCGGTCTCATAGCTCTTCAGCCCCAGCACTCGTTGCAACCCCAACGCGCTGGCACCGTTCTTCTGGGTCGTGACCCACCACATGGCGCGAAACCACACGGGCAACGGAGTCCGGGTGTCCTGGAAAATCGTTCCGGCGGTCACCGAAGTCTGGCACCCACATTCGGCACACTCCCACAGTCCTCGCACCGGCCACGCTTTGTCTGATCCACAGCGCGGACAGCGGAACCCCGCCGGCCAGCGGAGACGCGTCAAGTATGCCCGACATGCCTCCTCGGTGCCGAAATTCGCCTCTAACTCAGTCAAATTCCGGGGGTTTAACTCGTTAGTTATGGGGTGGCCCCGTTTTTCGCGGCTCCTCCACTACCCCGTCAAACGGATGTGGGGGTAGGCTTATATGAGCGGGGAAAACTGCTACACCCCCTCTCGCAAATCATCGCATCCACGCGGGGCCGATACGAGCGCCGCTGAGCTGCCGACGGTCCGAATCGGATAACAGCCTCGCCCGCGCTCCCCATTTTTCTCTCGCGGAAATCGGGTCGGGCGCTCTCATTCGCCAACGAAGCGTGTTACCCCATGTGCTCCGCTCCGGGTCTTGCGTTTCCAATGGCCCGCGTCACCGGGAACGAAGGTTCCGAGTGTAATCGCCCTGTGAGTTCCGGAAATTCTGACCCGCCTAATTCCGGAAATTCTGAGCCACCCAGGGATAGTCACAAGCGGTAGAACTTCTCCCTATGCCTCCGCGCCGGTCAAAGGACCGGTGGAGGCGAAGGGAGAGGAGGATGTTGAGTATGTTAAAGCGTCACGAAGTGGAGATTTTATTGAAGGCGGGCCACGGCAAGGCGGAGGTGGCTCGGCTGACGGGAGTGTCGCTGTGCTCGGTGAAGCGCATCGGGCAAGAGGGGCCAGTGGTGCATGTCGATGATGCGGCGGAGCGCGCCCAACGACAGGTCGGGCGGCCGAGCACGGTGGCGAATTTCCGGAAACCGATCCTCGAGATTCTGCAGCACACACCCGATCTAGCGTCGCTGGAGATTCTGCGGCGCGTGCGGGAGGCCGGCTATGAGGGCGGCAAGACTGCCCTCTACGCGCTGGTGGCCTCGCTGCGCCCGAAGTCGGCCAAGCCGCTGGTTCGTTTCGAAGGCCTCCCGGGGGAGCAGTCAGCGACGGCTGGGAGACGCATTAGAAATACCTGCGCCAAACGCAAAGAGAAAAAATCATCAAAATAGACCCTCAATACTCCATTACCCTCGTACCGTTGCTCCGTGGTTGCTCGCGCGGCACACTACTATCGAGGTGGGTTGGGCCTTTCTTTATGATTTACGTTTCACTTATCGTTTTTGTCGCCGTGGCATTTTGGCGTACTGGCTGGCGCAAAGGTTTAGAAACCACTGGAATCTCCGCTCTTCTCTGCCTGCTTTTCGGGCTGACCTTTTCAACGAGCATATGGGAAGTCCCTCGCAACCTTTGGATTGCTCTGCCCGGCGTCCTTTACTTTCCCGTTTATGCGATCCGAAACCCATCTGAATGTCTCCATCTCATCACTCCTTCTGCTATCGTGGCGGCCATCTGGCTTCTGTTCATCGCTCTGCGAAAACTGCAGAAAAAGTCAGCAACACCGAAATGAGACACTACCCAATTCTCAAGAGGCTTTGACCGTTCACCGGTGTCAAAGACTCTTATCGGCACATTTCACCTCGTTGAGTTTGTCGCGGTTTCCCGCAGAGCCAAACTCGATAGCCAGGGAGCCCAGCTCACAAATTTGTTCATAGCGTCCAGATTGTACGCCCTCACCTCCACTGTCGTTTTTCCTTCATTAGTATAGTGGCGCATTTCCAGGCGGAATTTGTCTAGGCAACGAAGCATGTTCAGCTTGGACGTAAAAGCCTCGGCTGCCCTGCGGCGATAAGCTGCAGCGGTAGGAACGATCGGGGAGGCGAGCAAACTTGGGGGCCTGAACATAACGAAATGGCTGCAGTCTCGAAAAAGGGATCCGTCATGAAATCGTTTTGACGGGTTAACGCGGGAAGCCGGCCTCGATAGTGTACGGGGGAAGGCCGATGACGGGGAGGAAGAAACAGGCAGATGCACTCCGCGGAACCGCCGTGACAGGGGCCCCAGGCACCCAAGGAAGGATTCACAGAGATAACGTCGGGAAGGTCCCGCCAGCAGCAGGGGCTGGTCGCAACCTGCAGAGACTCCTCGAACGAGGCTTAGGCCGAAGGAGAGGAGAGCGAGTGGGATCGACGAATGAGTCTGTAAGAGCGATGACCGGGGAGTAATGTCCTCGCAGGAGGCGGTCCACGTCTCCCTGATGGAGGTAACACCGACAACAGGCAAAGGGACTCTGGGCACTTGGTGGTTCCATTTTCAGTGCGGTGGTCGGACACAGAGCCGACATAAGCCGACGCATGAGCTGGAACTAAGCTATGAGCAAACCATTCGAAGTCGGGGCGTATGCGAACCAGCGCTTGAACCTCGTGGCGAATGGGAAGGCTCACGGACGAGATGCCAAGGCTTCAAACCGGACCTGGGAAATTCGGCCGTCCGGCATTATAGGGGGGGCCTTCGAAAACGTGGCCATGGTGGAAATGAGAACCCAACTCGCAATCGAAAGAGCGGGCTTGGTAACCCTTCACCTGCAGCCGGCGCGTCGGAGCTCTATCCCAACCATCCTATGAGAGAGGATGTCAAGGAAAAAATACTTCCCCTCCCCTCCGGGGAGACAGGAGCGTGGTGACTTACATCCAGCCCCACCTGGCGCCGCACCAGCCAGAATGTCCCCTCATTCACGATCTCAATTAGTTGGCGAACGATGTCCCGATACTCGCGAAGAGTGCCAATGTTGAACCTTGCTGAGAACCCGTCGCACTTGGGGCACGAAGCCATTTACTTATTTTGCCAGAAGAGCCCTTTCGCCGAAGTTACCCTTTGATTGTAGGAAACTCCGCCGACCCCACCCGTGCTACGTGCTGCTCGGCGAAGCAGGTGGCGCGCTCGAGCGCAGCCTGTAGTTGCGCGTGAAACTCCGCCATCTTCGCGTCGGTTTCTGAATCGTCCCTTGCATCGCCCGCTTCGGCTGGAACTTGCACTTTGGCGCTCAGACGCACCAACGCCTTCGAGAACGGCTTCGGGATCATCAGCGCATCCCAGGTGTTCAGAACCCAGGCATCACTGAGCGCCACGTAGAATGCCGCCATCGGCACGGCGCTGGCACGCGATAGCAGCACCGGTCCCGGCTTGGCCACGTATCTTGGTCCGCGTGGACCGTCGATCGTAAATACAACCGAGGTGCCCCGTTCGAGTTGACTTCGTAAGCCGAGCAAGGCTTCTGCGCCGCCTCGGCTGCTTGAGCCTCGCACAGCAACGAAACCAAATTTTCCGAGGGTCCGAGCGACGTATTCCCCGTCGAAGCTGCGGCTAACCATTACCGCGATCCCGGTCTTTCTCCATAACCACGCGCTTGGGAAGACGGCCCGGTGCCAGAAGCAATAGATAACCGGCTTTTCGTAAGTCGCGTCCGGCGGCGAGGGTGGTTCTTCCCACGATATCGAATAGCGGAGAGTGGGACCAATCAGCGAAATCGCCAGGTAGCTGGCCCAGCTGATAAGCCACAAAAGGATTCTTTGTCGGAGCGAGAATCGGCGCGTTTCCGAAATGGGGGGCTGCTCAGACTCGACCG
>DATDHE010000439.1:0-34168 GCA_036521695.1 Candidatus Acidiferrum sp.
GGATCTGCAAGTCTCCCGCCCCGTAAGGAGCCGCTATCACGGCCGAGCGAATGGCTTTGACCTCGCCCTTAATTTCCAGGTAATCCACGAATTCCCAGCGCTTTACATCCGCCATCGGAAAATTCACAGCTGAGTTGGCTAGCCGAAAGGCCCCAAACACCAGCCCGCCAACAACCAGGATGGCAACACCACCCAGCACGTTCTTCTTAGATTTCCAGTTCTGATTTCCGCTGCTCATGGCTGCTCCGCTGCCCCAGAATCTTCGCCAGCGTCCCGCCGGATCACGTCGCCCTCTGCCAGTCCAGACTCCACCACGGCGTTCAGGTCATTGCGCCGCCCTATTTTCACCGTGCGCTTCTCAAAACCACTCGAACTTTTCAGCCACACAAACGAATGTCCCGATTCCGTACCAATGCCTTGGTACGGAACGACGAGCACATTCGTGTCCGTTCCAAGGTCCAGGTCCATGGCTGCCGAAAGGTCGGGCAAAAGCCTTGGGTCGTTTCCTTGGACGAGGAACCGCGCCGTGAAAGACCGCACCATCTCGGTAAACTGCCCCGTGTGGCCAAGAGGCGAAAGCTCATCGAGGACCGCCGGAAGCATCATTCCCGGATAAGCATCCAAGCGCATTTCCGCTTTCTGCCCCGGATGCACTTTCAAAAGGTCCACTTGATTCAGTTCCACGCGCACTTCCATCTTTGACGGATCAACCACCTGAAGGAACGGCACCCCCGGCCGCACCTGATCTCCTTGCTGGACCGTGCCCATCCGCCCGCCTAGCCAAATGGTGTTGTAGACCACCACTCCCGTCATAGGCGAGTGCACCGTCATTTTCGCCGCATTGGCCAACGCGTAGCGCATCACTTCCTTTGCACGATCTCGCTGAATCTCCAGAATCTTTATCGCCGCCACCGCCGCGGCACGCTTCAACTGGTAGGTTTCCTTTAGCTGCTTCAGCGTAGCTTGCCCTTCGTCAACAGCTTCCTGATTCTTCTCGGCGTCGATTCGCGATACCACTTCATTTCTCTGGATCTCGAGCTGCGCCCGCTTCAATTCGTCCTCGGCCTGTTTCATCGCCGTATCGTCCTTGGCGCGCGCGATGTCCTCATCGGTCTGCTTCTGCGCCACCTGGCTCACCAGATTGTCGAAGGTGCTCTTTTTGTCGAGGTAGTCTTTCATTTGGGCCTGGGGATCGAACTCGACTAGCAGGTCGCCGCTCTTCACATGCGTGCCAGCCGGGGCCAGCTTGGTAACGACCATCGAGCCGACCTGCGCTCCCTCCAGCCTCGGCGCGAGAACGATAAAGGAGCGCGAAGCCTGCGTGGTTCCGTTGAGCCGCAGCGTTTGCGAAAGATTCTTCCGTTCGACTTTGACTAAGGACTCCGTCCTGTCCGCCGATGGTCGTCCTTGCCGGAAATGCACAAAAAGAAAGGGGATAGCCACCAGAATCAATACGATAGCAATACGAAGAAGAAGGGTCTTGGGCTTGCCGCGGAGTTGGGATATTTGGCCCATAACCTCTTATGCGCAGAAAACGATTGAGTGTTATCCCGTCAAGCTAGATTCTTGGAACTCGAAAGAGCCGAATTGGTTGTTTCAGCGAATAGGCATATCTGCCGCAGTCTTACGGCAACTTAGTCTATACCCCTGTCAAGAGGAACTGCACGGTTCATTCGCATTGTGCTTACGTCGTCGACATGGAACATGCTTGTGGCGGCGGCCGCAGGTTGCGCCATTGGAGTGAATATGGGCTACTTCTGATTTCCAGTCTTACTGAGCCTCGCGATTAGCTATCGAAACCCGAAACAGCGGCTTGGATTTCTCCGCCGGGTCCATCTCATAGGTATAAGACGTCTTGCTGGTATCATAGTCTCGCCAGAGCCACGCCATCTCCTCTGGGAACTCCGCCGCCCCTTGGCCCGAATTGTGGGTGCCCTTGCCGAAACTAAAGTGAAAATCATAGCCCTTCATTTTCAGCGCATTGGCGAGACGGATATTGGCCAGCGCCCAGCTGCCATACTTCTCCAACTCCAAGTCCTCGGAACCGTCTTGCAGCCAAACGCGGAGATTCCGATGTGCCTCGTGCAAAACCTTCTCCGGATAGTCCTGGCCACCGTCCGGAACCGCAGAGTCTTCTTTCCACTGGATGCTCGTAAAACTGCCAATCCAAGAGATGACGCGGCTAAATTGATCCGGCATCTGCCACGCCGCATTGAAGGAGCAAATCCCGCCCGACGATAGGCCCGTGATCGCCCGGCTGTAAGCATCCTTGCGAATGTTGTATTTGGCTGCGACCTCTGCAAGCACTTCGCCATGCAGAAACCGCACATAGCGATCGCTCACGGTGTCATACAGCGTGCTGCGCATGGAATCCTTCAGGGTTCGCTGCCACTCGTCCGAATATTTTTTCACTAAATTGTAAGTGGGGGTGCCGCTGGCGCTCTCGATGTCGCCCGGGTTGATGAACACGCAGATCATCACCGGAATCTTCTTCTGAGCAATCAAATTATCGATGACGTTAAGCGCCGGGTTGTTCCCGTTTCGGTCGAGGTACCACTCGCCATCCTGAAACACCATTAGAGCGGCGGGCGTGTGCGGATCGTACTGTGCGGGCACATAAATCCAATATTCGCTCTTCATGCCATCGTAGATTTCGCTAGTGTGGAAAAGCTTCGGCGAAAGCGTGCCCGCTGGAATTCCCGTTTGCTGATAGGACAGAGGACCAAACGCAGGCAAGTCCAGCCGGCCGCCAAACGTCGCTCCGTCCTTCGAGCCATTGAGGAGGTAATAGAAAGAGTGGAGCTTTCCGACGGGCTCGATGCGAGCGGCGGCGTACCAAAGATCGGAGCCGGATAAATTCTGCATCGGTGGACCGGAAGCTCCATCGATCACAAGCGAAGGTGACGAAGTCGCTTCGATCGCAAAGAAAAAATCTGCCCCGCGCCCAACCCAAGCCGTTCCAGCTTTTAGTTCCTTGGCGTCGAGCGTGTTGGTGATCGTATCTTTCAGCGCAGGGCTATTCGATTTGGCGAGCTCAATGAGCTGTGTGGCCGTCGATTTTTCCGCTGCCAATCGTGGGCCGCCTAGCAATAGAAACAGAACGACAGCAAGCCCAAACCCCTTTTGACGCCGCATAGAAAAGACCTCTGTTTGAATTCTGCCAAATGTCAGTGCCATAAGTCTGAAACAAATCGATATGGTACAGCCGAGCGCCTGATGAACGAAGCAGGAAGAGTTTGGCAGACTGTTTTCCGTGGTTCAGACAGTCACGATTCGATCGGGAGTTCTTGCGGCACGGTAGAGGGCTTCGACCAGGGCGATGCTGCGCCGACCCTGGATGCCGTCACAGGCGCTGGCTCGTTTATCTTTGATGGCGGCAAGAAAATCTTCGAGGACAGCCTGGTGGCCGCGAAAATCGCTTACAGCGGCGGACGAGGCACTCTTGTTTTCATCCGCTGCGGAGGATTCGCTGACGGCAGCTGGAGCTTTACGGAGGTCGGCGGCGATGATGCGATCGTGTTCCAGAATGACGGTGCCTTCGGTGCCGGAGATTTCGACACGGCGCGGGTAGCCGGGATAGGCAGCGGTGGTGGCCTGAAAAATACCCAGAGCGCCGTTAGCAAATTCGAGGGTCGCGACGGCGGTGTCTTCGGCTTCGATCTTATGCAAAAGCGTAGCGGTGCGGGCCTGCACTCGGACAACATCACCAAGCAACCAGAGCAACAAATCGACAGTGTGAACGCCCTGGTTGATCAAGACACCCCCTCCATCAAGCGCGAGAGTGCCGCGCCAGCGTGAACTAGCATAGTACTCGGGAGGGCGATACCACTTCACGCGAGCGTCCACAAATAGCGGCTTGCCGAGCAAGCCTTGGTCAATCCAGCTTTTCAGCTGCCGAATGTGCGGCTTCATGCGGTCCTGAAAAATAACGCCGAGCTGAACGCCCGATTGCTTTGCGGCCTCAATGAGCGCGTCGGCACACGCAGTGCTAATTTCGATCGGTTTCTCCGTAAGGACGTGAAGTTCGTTCCGCGCGGCCGCGATGCCTTGCTCAGCGTGAAGCCCGGAAGGACTGCCAATAATTACGAGATCCATGGGGCGATGTTTCAGGAACGCGTCGAAGTTTTGATATGCCGTTCCTCCGTGTTCGCGGCAAAGGCGGGTTGTCTTGTCGGCGTTGGTGCCGTAAATCGCAGCGATTTCGACGCCAGCGATGGCCCGCGCCGCACGGGCATGCGTGTCCGAAATGTTTCCCCCGCCGATGAGGCCGATGTGCATGGTCATGCTTTTCAGTGGATGATTCCGCGAATCAATGATACGCCGCGACGAAGTCCTTGGAAGCGGCTTCCGTGGCTTCAGGCGTTAAGATCGCCGACGAGATCAAAATGCGATACCGAAAAGTTGCGCTCGAATGCGGAGCCAGCGAAAAATTCAGCTCCTCCTTGCCATTGCTGAATACTTTTTGGCCGAGGGGATTTGCCGCGAACAGTCCGTAACCGCGCGCGTGCCAATACGTAGGAAAACCGGGATTCTCCGGGTGATCAAAAATCGTGATGGTCACGGGCTCGTCGCCTACCAGCCCGGCCAAATTGCACCAGCGTCCGCGGGTACCCCACGCAGCGTCGCCCTTTTTGCCCTCGCTGGTCAGGTAGGTGCCGTTGACACCGGTATTGTCCAGCTTGGCCACGGTGGTGGCGCGGCCGCTGGCATCCGTGTAAACCTCCGGCTTATCCGAAGGAATCTCCAGTGCGCGAATCACACGAAGACCCAGCATGCCGTCTTTCTCGTCAGGGAACGAAACTTTTTCATCGAGCGCGCGCAAAGTGGTGATGCGGTCAACGCTACGAAAATCCGCCCCGCCCCGGAACACGAATTGCGTGTGTTCGTTCAACAAGACTTTCTTCTCGAAGGTGACCCAATCGGTTTCAACCTCCAGCTCGCCCTGCTGCATGCCGCTTTTCGCCGAGACGATCGAGCGTTGAAGGATGGTCCCCATCTTCGGCGCATTCTCCGGTTTGATAGCGTCGGAATTATTCCAGAAATCCAGCCCATTGACATTCTCATAGTTGAACCACAGCCCCGCGTGATGCGGATGATCAACGCGTTCGCCGGGCCGCTGTTCGAGCGGATACCCGCGCGTGATGATCGTGCCCTTAGCCGTGCGCAACGGATAAAGCACAGGCTTTTTCAGCGAAGTCGGCCAGATATAGGACGTAAAGGGTTTTCCATCGATCGCGATGTCAACCCGGCGTGCTTCCTCGTTGACAACGACGGAGACACGGTCGGGGGCTGCGGAGACCAAAGATGTCAGAAACACTGCCACGACGACGAGTGCAAAAGGTACCCCAGCAATAGGAATGCGCATGCTCAGATTCTCCCTCCAAGACAACTCGCTGCCAAATCATAAGCCAAGACCGCAAATTCGGCTGTTGAGACTTACTAAAAGAATCGTTTATCACGTTTACGTTGACGCGGATTCTCAGGAGTCAGAAAAACTTGGCTGAGATTATCTCCGGTGGACAACTTTCCGCGGATCCAACAAAGAATCTTTCGTACTGGAACCGGGCCGCAAAAACTAGTAGCTTTCCATTCGCACCATGGACCAAGCAGCCACTCTTCATGAGCAGGTGCGGCCCTCGGTTTCTTCTCGGGCTGGTCATTTTCGCTGGGCTATCTGCGCCCTGCTTCTCCTGGGAACCACGAAGAACTACATGGACCGGCAAGTCCTGGGAGTTCTCAAAACCACGCTGCAGCACGACCTCGGCTGGACCGAAATCGACTACGGCAATCTGGTCTCCGCCTTCCAGATTGCGTATGCCATGGGAATGTTATTGATGGGCAGGCTGATCGACCGGCTCGGCACGCGCCTGGGTTACGCGCTGGCGATGATTTTCTGGAGCTTAGCATCCATGGGGACCGCTTTCGCAAATTCTCTCTCCGGCTTTGCAATCTCCCGGTTCGCTCTGGGATTTGGCGAAGCCGCTGTGTTTCCCGCCAGCATCAAAGCTGTAGCCGAGTGGTTTCCAAAGAGAGAACGAGCGCTGGCCACCGGCATTTTCAACGCCGGAACGAACGCCGGCGCTATTCTGGCGGCGCTTCTTGTGCCTTGGATAGTGGTGCACTGGGGCTGGCGAGCAGCATTTATCTCCATCGGCGCACTCGGCTTCATTTGGCTCGCGTTTTGGCTGTTGATCTATCGTAAGCCGAGCGAACATCCGAAGGTTTCCAAGGGGGAATTGCAATACATCTGCAGCGATCAACCGGCGCCGGCCGGAAAAATCAGTTGGGCGCGCCTGATTCCGCTTCGGCAAACGTGGGCCTTCGTCGTGGCGAAATTCCTTACCGACCCAGTCTGGTGGTTTTATCTTTTTTGGGTGCCAGGGTTCCTGCAAACCAAACATGGCTTGCCTCTCACGGGAATTGGACTTCCGATCTTGGTGATTTATGTAATTTCGGACGTCGGAAGCGTTGGCGGAGGTTGGCTTTCCTCCTCGCTGATAAAGAGCGGGCGCAGCGTCAACACCGCCCGCAAGACCGCCATGCTGATCTGCGCCGTCTGCGTAATACCGGTTGTCTTCGCCTACCGCGTGGAAAACACGTGGTCAGCCGTTTTGCTGATCGGATTGGCTGCGGCCTGCCACCAAGCGTGGTCCGCCAATCTCTATACTCTGTCTTCGGACATGTTTCCCGTTCAAGCGGTAGGCTCGGTGAATGGAATCGGAGGCATGGCTGGTGCCATAGGGGGATTCATCGTCGCATACGTTGTGGGCCACAAACTTCAGTGGACAGGAAGCTACAAGGTTCCATTCCTCATCGCTGGGTCGGCTTACCTAGTGGCACTCGCTGCGATTCAGGTTCTGGCTCCGAGGCTGGCGCCCGCTAGAATCAGCAAGGAAATGCCAGCTTGAAGACCGAAATTGTGAAGGGAAAAACGAGAGCGTGCAATACCAATGAAATGGCGAGCTGAGGTGCGCACATGGGTTTGACGATCAAACCGAAAAAAGATTGCCGCTGGGACATTGTCAGTCTAGGCGAAATCATGCTCCGCTTTGATCCCGGCGATCGCCGCATCGCCACAGCGCGATCCTTCGAAATCTGCGAAGGCGGCGGAGAATACAACGTCGCACGCGGACTAAAACGATGTTTCGGATTGGACGCAGCCGTCGTCACGGCCTTCGCGGACGATCCCGTCGGCCGGCTTCTTCAGGATTTTATTTATCAAGGCGGTGTAGACCAGTCGCTGATCCGTTGGGTCGAACACGACGGCGTAGGCCATGCCGCGCGCAATGGCCTTAATTTTACAGAGCGCGGCTTCGGAGTACGCGCCGCCCTCGGAAGTTACGATCGCGGCCACACCGCCGTTTCCCAATTGAAGCCCGGAGACATCGATTGGGACAATATCTTTGGAAAGCACGGCGCGCGCTGGTTTCATACGGGTGGGATTTTCTGCGCGCTCTCCGCGACAACTCCGGAAGTCGCCCTCGAAGCCATGCAGGCAGCGAAACGCTACGGCGCGACCGTTTCCTACGACCTGAATTACCGCGCCTCTCTCTGGAAATCCCACGGCGGAAAGAAAGCCGCCCAGGAAGTAAACCGCCGTATCGCCCCGCACGTGGATGCCATGCTCGGTAATGAAGAAGATTTTTCCGCCGCGCTCGGATTCGAAGTCCCCGGCATGGACGAGCATCACTCGATGTTCGAAGTGGAAGGCTTCAAACAAATGATCGCCACTGTTTTGAAGGAATATCCTTTTCAGGTAGTTGCTACCACACTGCGAAACGCAAAAACCGCCACGCAAAATGATTGGGGCGCGATCTGCTATTGCGACGGCAAATTCTACCAGGCCAGAAACCGTGAGAACCTTGAAATCTTTGATCGTGTGGGAGGCGGCGATTCCTTCGCTTCCGGTCTGATTTATGGTTTCTTGGCGGGACACGACCCGCAATGGGCTGTCGAGTGCGGCGCCGCGCATGGTGCGCTCGCCATGACCACCCCGGGAGACACTTCCATGGCCACACTCCAGGAGGTCGTCCAAGTGATGAAAGGAGTCGGAGCCCGCATCGCGCGCTGAAAAACAATCCGAGTAAAGTCACCGCCCATGGATAAACAAAAAGTTCGCGAACGCATCATCGAAATTGGAATCGTCCCGGTCGTTCGTGCCTCGTCCGCCGCCGAAGCCTGTCTCGCTGCGGAAGCTGTTTGTCAGGGAGGCATTCCCATCGTCGAAATCACGATGACCGTCCCCGCCGCTCTGGACGTCATCCGAGAGTTGGTCAACAACTGCGGCTCCGATGTTCTTATCGGCGCCGGTACGGTCTTGAATGCGCAGGCAGCACAAAGTTGCCTCGACAGAGGCGCGCAGTTCCTCGTCAGTCCGGGCCTCAACCTTCAAACAGTCGATCTGGCAGTGAGGGAAAGTAAGCTCATCATGGCCGGTGCCTTGACTCCCACGGAAGTCATGGCCGCATGGGATGCCGGTGCCGACTTCATTAAGGTTTTTCCGTGTGGCCAGATGGGAGGCGCGAGATACATCAAAGCTTTGAAAGGTCCGTTCCCGCAAATTCCATTCATTCCAACAGGCGGCGTCAATCTAAACACCGCTGCCGAATTTCTCGAAGCGGGCTGCGTTGCGCTCGGCATTGGTGGAGAATTAGTGCAAGCCGACGCCCTGAAAGCAAAGAAGCCGGAAATCATCTCGGAAAACGCCAGGAAATTTCTGGCGATCGTAAAACACACGCGAGCACAAATGGCAACATCACACGTTGCCGCCAAAAACACTCCCTGACCCAAGTTTGGAATAGCAGTTTTGAAAGGAGTTGGATAAAACTTCTTTTACCGCGGCTGTCCTTCGCGTTCGGTCTGAAGCTCAAACAAAATTTCGTGACGCTCACGTCTAGATGCAGCTACAGTTCCGAGCGCCTGATGCGCGGCCCCCAAAAGCGGCGCGTCCTCGTTCAAAACCACGGAAATCGGAATCTTGGACAGCACCGAACTCAGCCGCCCCTTGTCCGCAAACGACCGGCAGAAACCGCTCTGCTGTAATTTCGAAAGTATCTTCAGAACGATTCCGCCCGCAAAGTACACGCCGCCATACGCCAGAACGCGCAGCGCCAAATTCCCAGCCTCCGCGCCAAATGCATCGATCCACCAATCCAGCACTTCGACACACACAGGGCACGTGCCCGCCAGCGCGTTCTGCGTAATTTCGCTGGCCGAAGCGCTCTCCGCTTCGCTAAACGTCGGATGCACCATGGCGGGATCAAGAAACTCATGCAGTTTCCGGAACCCGCGGCCAGAAAATATTTCTTCGCAGGAAACCCGGGGAAGTCGTTCCTTCAGAAAGTGCAGCAGGTGAATTTCGCGCTCCGTTCGCGGCGCAAAATCAGCCGCACCGCCCTCTGACGGAGACGCGCGATGTTGGCTGCCGTCCCAAATAATCATGGCCTCGCCTAGCCCGGTCCCCGCCGCAATCAAAGCCTGGTTTCCGTTGATCTGCGGAGTTCCCGCATTCAGAACGAGAAAGTCCTGTGGCGCCAGGTGTACCAGTCCATAAGCCGTGGCCACCAGATCGTTGATCAATGCCAGGTGTTCGATGTCGAGGTTCAGATTGCGGGCCAACGCGGAGGCCGTCAGCTCCCACGGGATATTGTTCGCCACTAGGCGGCCGTCCACCACCGCTCCGGCGACACCGAAGCCCGCAGCGGCAATGTTGCCCCCGGACATCGTACCCGTCTCTGCCGGGCTTTCGCGAAAAAACCGTTCGATCAACTTTTCAAGGCTGGAAAATTCATTCGTAGCGTAGCGGCGCTTAAAAATAAGTTGTAAGGAAGAGCCGTGCTCTTCAAACACGGCCAGATTGCATTTGGTGCCGCCAATGTCTCCGGCGAGAATCACTTCGTCCCTCGCGCAGCCACCAAATCCTAAGAATGCCGGCTGGGTGGCCGTCAGGTAAAACTCAGTTTTTACTTAACTTACTTGGAAGCAGACTACCACACCGCCTCATACCCCTGCATCACGCGAAATTTCACTTTACCGGAATCGCCGTATCACTAGATTGTGCCGATCGGACCGGTAGAATCCCAAAACGTACAAGACTGCTTTTCCATTCGTTGAAAAAATCACCTGCCGGATTCGCAACACTGGCTCGCGCCTCGGCACGTCCAAGAGGTCCGCCGTCCGCGGGTCCGCCGCAGTGGCGTCCACTTCTTCGTCCGAATATCCGATTTCCACCTTGTAATCGCGTTCCAGAATTCCGAACAGTGATTCTCTTTGGAGCGGAGCCGAAAGCAGTCCCGGAAACTGCGCCGCCGAAAGGTAGCAGGTTTCCAGCGCAAAAGGCTCTCCCGCGGCATGTCTCAGGCGCTCCAGCTTAATCACCCCGCTCTTCGGCGAAAGTGAAAGTCGCGCATTCGCCTCCTGCTCGTCATCAATGATCTTTGCGAACAGCACTTTCGAAACCGCCGTCATGCTCCGGCTGGCCATCTGTTCCGTGTAACTCATCAGCTTGTTGAAATGAATCTTTGGCGCAGAGACAAACGTGCCGATCCCCCGCCGCCGCTCCACCACGCCTTCCCGCTCCAGCGAAGCCAGCGCGTGGCGGGCCGTCATAAGACTTACCGAATGAATCTTCGCCAAGTCGCGCTCCGAGGGCACGGCATCTCCGGTGCGCAAGTCCCCGGCGTCAATCCGCTTCCGAAGACTGCCTTGGATTCTCTGATAAGCAGGCAACCCATTGCTTCGACTCTTAGCAGGCATTCTCGCTCCCAGCATTTACAGACAGCCTATAACGAATTGGCGCGTTCCCGCAGCCTCTTGAATTTGAAGAGAAACCGCAACCCGTATTCACGCTTCGCCCCGATTTGCCCATTTCCAACTCCGTCGCGGGCGCGGAGATCGAGCACCGACCAGCCCGGCGGAGCGTTGGCGCACCTGCCGGCGGTCTCAGTGATATAGAGCGCAAGCCTCCTCTGCTATACATCACCACTCTCCGGTGCTATAGGTCCTCACATCCACAATCCTTATAATTCATTACTTTTCGCTTGACAAGCCTAAAATCGTGCTATATAGCTATCCACCATTCGGCCATATAGCAGTTCAACGGTGCGGGTGCTGTGCAGATGATTTCGACAGTTGAGGAGAGGTGGAACGGCCGTCGGGGGCCTCGCCTCGGAGGAATTAACATGAAAAAACTGCAGTCTTTGGGGCTGATTCTTTTGTGCGTGACGCTCTTCGCGCTTTTGTGCGGCGCCAATGCAGCGTGGGCTCAGGATGTCACCGCGACAATTACAGGAACTATCACCGATCCAAGCGGCGCGCCTATCGTCGGCGCCACCGTGACCGCCCACGATACGGATCGTGGCACAAACTGGTCATCCGTCACCAATCAGGACGGCATCTACAACATCATTCGTACCCCCGTCGGAAGCTACGATCTCAAAGTGGAAGCGAAAGGCTTCGAGACCGCCGTGCACGCGCCTTTCACTCTGGTCCTCAACCAGACCGCGCGCATTGACGTGGTCATGAAGGTTGGCTCTGTCACCGCCACGGTGGAAGTCACCGGCGAAACTCCGCTGTTGCAGACGGAGAGTGCCGCGGTCAGCAGCATCGTGGACGCCCACACGATCACGAATTTGCCACTCGCCGCCCGCAACTACGTTCAGTTATCGCTGCTTTCTCCGGGTGCCACCACCGTTAACCCCGAGAGCCTCTCGCAGCCCCAGCTAATGACCGGTTCCGGCCGCCCAGACATCAACGGCAATCGCGAGCAGGCCGTTGGGTTCCTCCTCGACGGCATCGTCAATCAGGAAGCCAAGAACAACGAAGTCGCCTACACGCCCAATGTGGACGCGATCGAAGAGTTCAACATCGTCACGCAAAACCCCGGCGCGGATTTTGGCAACTACGCAGGCGGCGTCATCAGCGTCGGCATTAAGTCCGGCACGAATTCTTACCACGGCGATGCTTTTGAATTTCTCCGCAATAATTACATGAATTCCAACTCAAAGACCGCGGCCTGGGCGACCGGTACTCCCACGCCCACACCCACCCTCCGCTACAACATGTTCGGCGGCACCTTCGGAGGTCCGATCATCAAGGACAAATTATTTTTCTTCGGGGACTACCAGGGCATGCGCATCCCCTCGAGTTCTACCCAACAGGCTCAGCTTTTCACACAGAGCGAGCGCAGCGGAGACTTTGGCCAGCTCTGCACGCAATTACCCGCCCAAGGCGGTCCCGGCGCGTTTAACGCCTCTGGCATTTGCAGCAATCCTGCGGGGCAACTCGTGGATCCAAATAACAACAACGCCCCGATTCCTTTCAACAAAATGTCCAACTCCACTCTCAAAGAGAGTACTTTCGCCTCGAATTTATTTGCCGACACCAAGAACTATCCCCTACCAACCTCCGACCTCGCCTATGGCAACAATTATTCCTTCACGGCCGGCAACCACTTCAATAGCGATCAGGGCGACCTCCGGATTGACTACAAGCCTGAAGACAAGGACAGCATCTTCGGACGCTATTCCAAATTCGACACGAGTCAGGGTGTTTTCACCGGCCTCCCCTTCTCCAATGTAGGCGCTGCGGAAGGCACCGACGAGCCCGGCTGGAGCGGCTCCGTCAACTGGACCCACACTCTCACCCCTACGATCCTCAATGAGGTCCGTGCAGGCGTCAACGTCTTCCGGTTTAACCAGGATCAAACGCCCACCACCGGCCTTGGCAACATCAGCGAACAACTAGGGATCGCCGGGGCGAACGAGCAGGCTCCCGGGTTAGTTCAAATCAGCATTCCAACCGGGGCGGGTGCAAATGCAAACCTGGGACTCATCAACCTGTGGCAGATCTTCCGCGATACCGAAATTCAAGTCGAAGATAACGTGATCATCTCGCACGGTCGTCACACCTTTAAGACCGGCTTCCAATTCATCCGCGAACGCAATAACTATGTCTACCCCGGCAATGAGGGGGTCTTAGGCAACATCGCCATCAACTCCTCAACGGGTGTAAACGGGTCCAGCCTCATTCTGCCCAAAGCTTCTGGTCCCTGCGGCGGCGGGTGCCAAACGGGACTTGCCGACTTCTGGGCCGGAATTACCGCCTCCGGCGGCCAGCGCGACAGCGGTTCGGCCACTCTTGAACAACTCCGTGGCAGCATTTTTGCCGGCTATTTCCAGGACGACTGGAAACTGAAGCCAACCATCACGCTGAACCTCGGCATCCGTTTCGAAGACCACACGCCGCAGTACGAAGTAAACAACCGCGTCGTTAACTTCGGCTTGCAATCCGGCTCCATTGAAACCGTGGTCCCCGGCGCAACCGGTTACAGCGATCGAGCCCTGTACAACAACTACACGGGCCTCGGCGATTGGAACCCTCGCTTGGGTATCGCCTGGTCCCCGCGTTTCCTGCACGGCAAAACTGTCGTCCGCGCGGCCTACGGCACTTCTTCCTATATCGAAGGGGGCGGAAGCAACGAAGAGCTCTCGCTCAATCTTCCTTACGGAAACTTTGAATCCACGTATCCCAACGGGATCGGGTCACTCGGACAGCCTTGGCAAAGTGCTCCTCCCTGTCCCGCACCGCAATTTAGCTGCTACGCGGGCAGCAGAATCCGCATCTTTGACCAGAACTTCCGCCCCGCTCTGATTCAGCAATGGAATTTCACCATCGAGCAGCAGTTCAGCAACAACCTCACCTTCCAGATCGGCTACGTCGGTCAGAAGGGAAGTCACCTGCTGAACTTTGAAGACGTCGCACAGCGCGAAGGCCTAAACGCCGCAGGAACGCCCGCCCTCGCCGGACAGCCAATTGTTGCCGAGGCTGCGGGACCTTTCCTCGGTGGCCTTGGCGGCCCCTGCACATTTAATCCCAAGGGCTCCGTTTTCGGAACCACGACCGCCACTACCGTCACCTACGCCGGAACGTGGAACTGCGGAACTCCCGGTTCTCTCTATAATGCCGACTCCGGTGGCAACGGTTTCAGTTCGTTCGGCGCCTTGGCGGGAGCAAACATGTCGAACTCCAACCAGCGATACGACGGACTCCAAGCCGTCCTTAAGGAGCGCGGCTTCCATGGCCTGGATGGTCAGCTTGCTTATACGTACTCGAAGTGCCTCAGCAACTCGCCCGGATACTTCGGCACCGGTTGGGGCAGCACCGCGGCGCAGAGCTCCGGCGGCCAGCCAGGCTGGCAGAACATCTACGAACCCAATGCTGACTGGGGGCCGTGCTACTACGACGACACCCACGTCTTCACCGGCTACTACTCATACCAATTGCCGTTCGGCAAGGGCAAACAGTTCGGCAGTGACGCTAACAAGGTGGTCAACGCTTTGATCGGCAACTGGCAGATCAGCGGCATCCTGACGATGCACAGCGGATTTGCTCTCACTCTGAATGACTTCGGAGGCTGGAGCGCCTACGGCGACCACTCCGGCACCAACTCCATTGAGCCCTACACACTGTCCGCTCTGCCGAATTGCAACGGGCCCATCAGCATCGAAAACAAATTCGTGCCCTTCAGCGCCGGTGTACCCGCGCACATTCAGTGGTTTGCCACCAACAACATTTCGGCCATACCCAACGCAAACGTCCTGACGACCTATACGAACACTGGCACCGTAACGAATCCAGTTGCGGGTGCACCCGTTGGCGCCATTGCTACAGGCGGCGGTTCCTTCGGAACTTGTTCCGTTGGCAACATCCGTGGCCCTTGGACCAAAACTCTGGACGCCAGCCTGCAAAAGGAATTCAGCCTCGGCGAGCGCAGAACTTTGCAGCTTCGGCTGGACGCCTTCAACGCGTTCAACACACCTATCTGGACCTTCAGCGGCGGACCCGCCGGTGGCTCGTTTGATTCGAGCAGCGCATCGCTCGGACAAATCACCGGCTCACAAGGCGCACGACAGCTCCAAATCGCTCTGAAGTTCCTATTCTAGTTTTCCACCTCAACACCCCATGGGATGGCAGGCGCTTCGGCGCCTGCCGTTCCTTTTCTGGGCCGCTTTGTCTGGCGAGAGTTGGATGTACAATCGAATCATGAATCGATTCTTTCATCTTTGCGCGAGCTTTGCGGTTTCGTTCCTCTTCTTTCCTCCCGCGAATGCTCAAGCACCTCCCAAAACTCCTGCTCCTTCAGCTCAGCAGCAGAACCCCCAGCACGCCATGTCTCTCGCGGAATCTGGCCACTGCGCCGAAGCCCTTCCACTCCTGAAAAAATCCATCCATCAAGTCACTGATCGCGATCTCAAAAAGCGTATCGGCCTCCTCGGCTTGAATTGCGCCATGACCCACAATGCCCCGTACGATTCTCTTGATTTCCTCATTGTCCTCAATCGCGACTTCCCCCGCGATCCCGATGTTCTCTACGCCGCTGCTCACGCTTTTTCCGATCTCTCTCTTCGCGCTTCCCAGGACCTCGTTCGAGAAGCCCCTTTTTCCTATCAGGTCCATGAACTCAACGCTGAAGCTCTCGAAACCCAGGGCCGGTGGCAAGAAGCTGCCGCCGAATACCAGAAGATCATCGATATGGATCCCACGCTCCGCGGCATACATGGGCGTTTGGGCCGCGTTCTTCTATCCGCCCCGCAACCGACTCCCGAGGCTGTCGCAAAAGCGAAGAAGAGCTTCGAGGATGAACTCGAGATCGATCCCAACAACGCCACCGCAGAGTATGTTTTGGGTGAACTCGCAAAAGGCGACGGCGATTTGTCCGCCGCTATCGCCCACTATACTCGCGCCGCAAAAATCGACACCGGTTTTGCGGAAGCCTATCTTGGGCTGGGTTCCGCGCTCGTCGAGCGCAAGCAGTTTGCCGAGGCCATCCTACCACTCCAAACTTACGAAAAAATGGCCCCCGACAGCCCCACCGGACACTATCAATTAGCGCTCGCTTACAATGGCGTCGGACGCAAAGAAGACGCCAATCGCGAAGCCGCGCTTCAGCGCGATACCGCCAAGTCCCTCGAACAGCTCAAGCGCCGCGTCGCCGAGGGCCTCGAGCATCAAAAGCCTCCGCAGTGAAGACCGCTTTCCTCATCTTTCCTTCCGCCGCCGGACTTTTCCTCTCGGTTTCCGTACTCTTCTTCCTTGCATCCTCTCTCGCGCAATCTCCGCAATCGAGCAGTATCTCTCTCGCCACGGAAATGCGCGTTCGCGGGCCGGGCTGGTGGCCCACGAAAGGCACGCCCGCTCGCACGGAATACACGGGGCCTGACGCCTGCATGGAGTGCCACGAACTGAAAGCCGAAACCCAGCAGTCCACCGCCATGCTTCACGCCGCAGTCCGCGCGCCAGACTCCAAGAGCCTTCGTGAACACGGCAACTTGCCGTTTCAAACCGGCCCTTACACCTATCAACTCCTCACCACCCCCGAAAAAAGCTCTCTCACTGTCAGCAACGCAACCTCTTCTTTTTCCGTCGATCTACTCTGGGCGCTAGGCTCGGGTCACATGGGCCAAACTTTCATCTACCAGCAAAACGGCAAATTCTATGAAAGCCATGTCAGTTTCTACAACGCCACGCAATCTCTCGACATCACTCCCGGCCAATCCCATTCCGTGCCAGCAACTCTCGAAGACGCCGCTGGCCGCGCCATCCCGCCTAACGAAGCCCGCCTCTGCCTCGGCTGCCACACCACCGCCTCCACCACAAAAAATCAATTCGATCCAAGTGCCGCGTATCTGGGCGTCACCTGCGAAGCCTGCCACGGGCCCGGCGCGCAGCATATCGCCGCGGCCAGAGCCAAAACCGAAAAGCGCGGCTCCGGATTGACTTTCAATCCCGCCCAGCTAGCCCGCGTCGATTCCGTGGATTTTTGCGGCGCCTGCCACCGCACCTGGCAAGACGTCGTCTCCGGTCAAATGGTCGGCGCCGGCACCTTCAACGTGCGCTTCGCTCCCTATCGTCTCGAAAACAGCCGCTGCTGGGCCGAAGGCGACGCGCGCATCACCTGCATGGCGTGTCACGACCCGCACAAACCTCTCTCACACGACGTCGCCTCCTACGATCAAAATTGCCTCGCATGCCACGCGTCAAGCACCGCCGAGAAAAAATCTGCAAATCATCCCGGCGCCGCGTGTCCCGTCGCCACAAAGAATTGCGTCACCTGCCACATGCCCAAAGTCGAGCCTCCCAATTTGCATTCTGCATTCACCGATCACTGGATCCGCATCGCGCGTCCCAACTCCACCTATCCCGAATAACCACATGCGCCACGACCTCCATCTCCGCCGCGATTTTCTCCGCTACCTAGCGGGCTCCGCCGCCGCTGCCACTCTTCCTAATATTCTTCAAGCAGCACCCGCGCCGGACCAAGCTTTTCCGTTCTCTGAAATTCCCGCCTCCGCTTCCGGCATAAACTTCGTCCACACCAGCGGCCACTCCCAGCAAAAATTTCTCCCCGAATCCACCGGCCCCGGCTGCGCTTTCCTCGACTACGACAACGACGGCTGGATGGACATCTACCTCGTCAACAGCGGCCCCTGCGATTTCTGGACTCCTCCGGCTCCGCTCCGCAACGCCCTCTACCGCAACAATCGCGACGGCACGTTCACCGACGTTACTGAAAAAGCTGGCGTCCCTGGCGGCGGTTACGGCATGGGCGCCGCCGTTGGCGACTACAACGCCGACGGCTTCCCCGACCTCTACGTCACGCAATACGGCCGCAGCATCCTCTATCGCAACAACGGCGACGGTACCTTTACCGACGTCACCGAAAAAGCCGGTGTCGCCGCTCCCGGCTGGGCTTCCAGCGCCGTCTGGTTCGATTACGACAACGACGGCCGCCTCGATCTCTTCGTCTGCCGCTTCGTTGATTTCACCAAGCTCACCCACCACGTCTGCAACGCCCCCAACATCCCCGCGCTCGCCGGCATCAACGAATACTGCTATCCCCGCATCTTCAACCCCATGCCCAGCTGGCTGTTCCACAACAACGGCGACGGAACCTTCACCGACGTCAGTCAAAAAATGGGCATCGCCGATAATCCCGGAAAATCCTGGGGCGTCGTCGCCACCGATATCAACAACGACGGCTTCCTCGATCTTTTTGTCGCCAACGACACCACCGCCAACTTCCTCTTCGCCAATCGCAAGGGAAAAAAGTTCGAAGAAATTGGCTTCACCGCCGGTGTCGCCTATGGACCGGGCGGCAAAGCCCGCTCCGGAATGGGTGTGGATTCCGCAGATTTCAATCAAGACGGCTGGATGGATCTCTTCGTCACAAACCTGGACCACGAGTTCTACGGCCTCTACCAAAACAAACACGACGAATCCTTCGAAGACAAAGCCGGCCCCACCGGCGTCGCCCGCGCCACGCAAATGATGAGCGGCTGGGGCGCCAAGTTTTTCGACTTCGACAACGACGGTCTTCTCGATCTCTTCGTAGCCAATGGCCATCCCGACGACGTCATCGACAAAATCAATCCCGGCGTAACCTACAGCGAGCCTCTCCTGCTTTTCAAAAACACGCCCGAAGGTCTAAAAAATATCAGCCAAGAATGCGGCCCCATCTTCGCTCGTCAACTCAGCGCCCGAGGTCTAGCGGTCGGTGATTTCGATAACGACGGCGCCCTTGATGTCCTGATCGCCGTCAACGACGGCCCACCAGTCCTACTCCGCAACAACGCCGCCCGCCAGAATCACTGGCTAGGCCTGAATCTAATCGGCAAAAAATCCAACCCCGACGCCATCGGCGCCCACCTCTCCTATCAAGCAGGCGACCTAAAGCAAACCCGTTTCAAAGTAGGCGGCGGCAGCTATCTCTCCTCCCACGACCCGCGTATCGTCCTAGGCCTGGCCAAACACGAAAAACTCGACTGGCTCGAAATCAAGTGGCCCCAACCCAGCACTCAAGTCCAACGCTTCACCGACATCCCCATCAACCGTTACATCACCATCACCGAAGCCGAACCCCGCTGGCGCTAACGACAGCAGTGGGTCAACTTCCGATTTCTGCGCTCGTAGAAATCAAAACTCTCGAAGACGGCTTTCTCAGTTTGCCGCATGAGGGTCACACAACGTGCGGCCTGCGCGAACGCGCCGAGACGATATCGAAACGGGTCGGGTTGGTGATACCACTCAGCCATCTGGTGCCACCAGTGATGGACCTCCGCGAGACGGTCATGGGTGGCCGGGATTGGACAAGTGCTCCCCTCTACGGCTAGCTTCTCCGCCAGAGTTTTCGGACTGCGGCTTGGCGTAATACCAGGCATCATTGTCCCCTACCAGAAGTATATTCTCATGCGCGCGGCCAAGCTCGCATCGACAAATCAATCACTCCCAGCAATTCCTCGCGCGAAGCCCCTCCCGCCGACTGCACCGACATCCCATGCATCACCGCCATAACATACCGCGCCAAATCCCCCGGATCAGCCCCAGCCGGCAAATCCCCCTCAGCTTTCGCGCGCTCGAATCGCTCGCGCAGTGCGGCTTCTCCCGTCGCCCGCCGCGCAATCAGTTCTTTGCGTATTGGATCGGCCTGGTCTCCGCAAGCCAGCGCCCCCTGCACCATCAAGCATCCCTTCGGATTCCCGGGGTACGAAAGCAAGTCCGCCGTTCCCGTCATCAACCGCTCTGCCACCGCCCGGGCGGTCGGCTCCTTCAGCGCCTCAGTCGTGTATCCCGTCATTCGCTCCGAGTACCGATCCAGCGCCTTCCGAAACAACGCTTCCTTATTTCCAAACGTTGCGTAAATACTCGGCCGGTTAATGCCCATCGCCGCCGTCAAATCCGATAGCGCCGTCCCTTCGTATCCCTTGGTCCAAAACACCCATAGCGCTGCCTCCAGGGCCTTCTCCGGATCGAAGGCCCGCGGCCGCCCCAGATGCGCTGCGCTCCGCTTTACCGCTAAGCGCCGGGAAATGGGCGAGTAACCCCGCTTTTTCCGTTTTGTATCCTTTTTCATGCCCCAGCATCTTATCACACTGTTTCGTATCGAGCGGTAAGAAAGTCCTTGACACTTGCCGCCCAAACACGATAGTTTCGTACCCAACGGTACATAAATAGCATCGAAGAGCAGAACGCAAAGGAGACAAAAATGTCCAAACTCAAGGATCAAGTGGCAGTCGTAACCGGAGCCTCCAAAGGCATCGGGGCAGGCATCGCAAAGGCGCTAGCCGCCGAAGGCGCTTCCGTCGTCGTCAACTATTCCTCCAGCAAATCCGGCGCAGACAAAGTCGTCGCCGACATCATCAAAAAGGGCGGCAAAGCTATCGCCGTCCAAGCCGACGTCTCTAAGCAAGCCGACATCACCCGCCTCTTCGCCGAAACCAAAAAAGCCTTCGGCCGCCTCGATATCCTCGTGAACAACGCCGGCGTCTACGTCTTGGCCCCGCTTGAGGGTCTCACCGAAGAATTCTTCCGCAATCAATTCGACCTCAACGTTCTCGGCCTGCTTCTCACCACCAAGGAATCTCTCAAGCTTTTCGGCGATAACGGCGGCAGCATAATCAACATCGGCTCGATCGCCAGCACCATGGCTCCTCCCAACGCCTCCGTCTACGTAGCCACCAAAGCCGCCGTCGATGGCATCACCCGCTCCCTCGCCAAGGAACTCGGCCCCCGCAAAATCCGCGTCAATTCCATCAACCCCGGCATGATCGAAACCGAAGGCGTGCACGCTGCCGGCTTCATCGGCAGCGATTTCCAAAAGTTCATCGAGTCGCAAGCCCCACTAGGCCGTATCGGCCAGACGGACGACATCTCCCCCACCGCCGTCTATCTAGCCTCGGCCGATTCCAAATATGTGACCGGCGAAACCCTCCAAGTCGGGGGCGGCGTCAGATAAGTTTTTTGGCCAACCACTCTCGGCAAGGGCGGGGCTTGCCCCGCCCGGTTTTTGCCTGGCCGGCCGCGCGCCTACCTTTGTTGTGGCGGGTCTTTAGGCCCGCGCCTTTAACTCTCGTTGCGCCATAATCCGAAGCGCGAGATATCCGAAGCAGCAACGCTCATGCCCAAGCACGAAGGAAAAGTAGCGGTAATCACCGGAGCCAACAGCGGCATCGGCCTGGCCACCGCACAGCGGCTAGCCGCCGAAGGCGCCTACGTCTTCATCACCGGCCGGCGTCAAGCGGAACTGGATGCCGCCGTCAAGCTCATCGGCAAAAACGTCGCCGCCGTCCAAGGCGACGTCGCAAATCTCGCCGATCTGGATCGCCTCTACGCCACCGTGAAGCAACAAAAAGGTCGCATCGACATTCTCTTCGCCAACGCCGGCCTCGGAGAATTCGCACCCCTCGGCTCCATCACCGAAGCCCACTACGACAAGACCTTCAACGCCAACGTCAAAGGCCTTCTCTTCACCGTCCAAAAGGCCCTTCCGCTTTTCACCAACGGCGGTTCCATCATTCTCAACGCCTCCATCGTCTCCATAAAAGGAAACCCCGCGCTTAGCGTCTATAGCGCCACCAAAGCCGCCATCCGTTCTTTCGCGCGCAACTGGACCCTCGATCTCAAAGACCGCAAAATCCGCGTCAACGCCGTCAGCCCCGGCCCCATAGATACTCCCGGCTTAAATAGCTTGGGAGCGAACGCCGAACAAACCGCCCAGTTCAAAGCCGCCATGATAAGCGGCGTTCCCATGGGCCGTCTCGGCACCTCCGACGAAATCGCCAAAGTCGTCTCTTTCCTCGCCTCCGACGACAGCAGCTACATCACCGGCATCGAACTCTTCGTCGACGGCGGTACGGCCCAAATCTAAATCTTCGTCCTCTCTGGCGTTCCGCGAACGCGCCCAACGGACTGACACTAGCCGGTCCTCTCTTCTCTGTCCCCTCTGTGTTCGGAAATTGCCCCGATCCGGTCGGTATGCCCGCTGTGTGAAATTCTCCCCCTACTCTTATCCTTCCACGCCGCGTGCCCCTCGTGCGACTGGTCTGGCGCAACTCTAAGCCCCTCCAACAATCATTACATGCGCAACAAATGTTACTAGCCGAGAACGCTCCAAAAAACGGATGCGGTCTATCGAAAAGCATCCTCTTGACACCAGCACTCTATGCGATTAGCCTCTCTCCAATCGGACAGCAACATATGTTGCGAAAGCCGCGCACTGGTGGGTGCCGGCATCAGTCGGGGATAGTCGTTCTAATCAACAATCGAGTGGAGGACTGACGCATGGCCGCAAAGGAAACACTCATCTCTTCGATCGACATTCTGAAAAACCGCGCTTCCCACAGTTGCGCTCTACTGCTCTGCGCAACGCTTGTTGCATTATTCCTCGGCGGAATGCCCGCGAATTCCGCAGCGCAAACCGCGGGTACCGGCGCTCTTTCCGGCACAGTGACGGATCAATCCGGCTCCAGCATCGCTGGCGCGCAAGTAAAAGTCACCAGCGAAGCTTCTGGCGAAGTGCGTACGGTCACCACGAACGCCACTGGCGCGTTCATCGTTCCCCTGCTTTTGCCCGGCACTTATCGCGTCGAAGTCTCCCAAACCGGCTTCCGCTCGGTGACCGTCCCGCACGTTGAGATTACCGTCACGGAAGCCAACGCGCTCACCCTGCGGCTCGAAATCGGCCAGATCGCGGAGACTGTGGTCGTCGAAGCCCAGGTCGCACAGCTCCAAACGGAATCCAGCTCCCTCGGCCGTGTTACTTCCAGCGAGCAGGTCGAATCGCTTCCTCTCGCCATGCGCAACTTTACCCAGATCATTGCTCTCAACCCGGGCGTATCGGCGGAAGTCTCTAACGCCGGCGAATTGGGCCGCGGCGGAGGCGGCAACAACCAGGATCCCACCGTGTCTGCTGGTAACTGGGCTTCCGACAACAATTTCCAGATGAACGGCGTCGGTGTCAACGACATCCAACAGAGCGGCTATTTCAGCGCGGGCGTCGCCATCCCTAACCCCGATACTATTCAGGAATTCAAAGTCCAGACCGGGCAATACGATGCCTCGTATGGCCGGAACGCCGGCGCTAACGTGGACGTTGTCACCAAGGGCGGCACCAACCAGTATCACGGAGCGGCCTGGGAGTACTTCCGCAACGACGACATGAACGCCAACCCTTTCTTCCTCAACGCCGTCGGGGCCCCTCGCGCGGAACTCAAACAGAACCAGTTTGGCGGCGATTTCGGTGGTCCCGTCAAAAAAGACAAGCTCCAGTTCTTCACCTCTTACCAGGGTACGCGCCAGCGTAACGGTCTCGACCTGAACTGTTCTTCCAGTATGAAGGAAGCACCGCTTACTAATGACCGTTCGCAAGCGGCTCTCGGCGCCCTCTTTGCCGGTCAGTCGGGTGCCCTGGGTGGCACCAAGATCGCCGCCGATGGTTCCAACATCAATCCTGTCGCCCTCGCTCTACTGAATACCAAGCTCCCCAACGGCAATTACCTCATCCCGACGCCTCAAACCATCAATCCTAGCCTTGCCTTCGATTCGCAGGGTACTCTGGTTTTCAGCCAGGCCTGCCCCTTCACCGAAGACCAGTTCATGACCAACGCCGACTACGAAATGTCGTCCAAGAGCAAACTGGCCGCCCGCTTTTTCTTCGCCAACAGCAATATTGTCTACACTCTTCCGCAAACCAACCTGACCGGCGGCGGCTCGCCCCCAGGCGCTCCCGTCAACCTCACACAGGACTTCCGCAACTTTTCACTCACCCACACTTACATCTTCACTCCAACACTCCTGAACGAAGCCGAAGTGGCTTATCACCGCATTTTCGCCACCTTTGCGCAGGCCATCCCGGGCTTCACTTGGTCGCAGGTTGGCGTTACCGTCGTCCCACAAGACAACGACATTCCCGCCGTCGCTATTGATGCAGCCGGTCCGACCGGCCTCTCCCTCGGCGGCAATGGCCAGAACGTTCAAATCGCGGAAAACACCTATACCTTCCAGGATTCCGTCTCCTGGACTCACGGCAAACACAACTTCCGTTTCGGCGCTGGCCTTCAGCGTGAGCAAAACAACCAAGTTGGCTTTCACTATCTCGCCGGTGAACTCTTCCTTAGCTGGGCCGATTTCATGCTTGGCGAATCCGGCGCACAAAATGGCACTGGCGTCAGCAACGTCTTCGGCTCCCTCGACCTGCTCGGCCTGTTTGATCGCGCCTATCGCGACTGGGAAGTCTGGAGCTATGCGCAAGACGACTTCAGAGTCACCAAGCGCCTTACCCTGAACCTCGGCATACGCTACGATCGCATTGGTGACTTCGGCGATGCCCAAGGCCGCAACGCTGGTTTCGATCCATCTTTGGCGGACACCAATCCGCCAGCCGCAGGTACCTTGGCCGGTACGACTGTTCCTAACAATTATGTGGGCACCATCCCGCCGGGAGTTAAACAACTCAATAACGATTTCGGCTTGAACGGAATCGGCCAGAATACCTGGAATCCGCGCGTGGGCCTCGCTTACCAAGTGCCCTACACACACGACCGTGTCGTCATTCGCGCCGGTTACGGCGTCTATCACTCCCGCTCCACCGGTCAGCCGTTCCTGCAGCTGATTTCCGCGCCGCCCTACGGCCAAATTCGCGAGTTCCTCCCCAACACAACCTTCACCGAGCAGCAACCGCTGCCGTTGGACAATCCGGCTTTCCCAACTTTCGTTCCGTATTCGCCCAGCACCATAAATTCCATCACCTTCTTTGAGCCCAATTATCGTCCGCCGCTGGTTCAGGAATACAGCTTCGGCACCCAGACACAGATTACTCCCTCGTTGGTTTTGGAAGTTGGCTATTCGGGAGCGCGTGGTCTACACCTCATTGAAGAACGATCGGTCAACCAGGCCTCTCTTGCCAGCCCGACGGATCCCATTAATGGTCAGACCACGAATATATTTGAGAATATCCAGTCGCGCGTCCCCTACATCGGCTTTTCAAGTTCTCTGATGTCGCAGATAGAGTCCGCCGGAGCGTCCTGGTATAACGCTCTTCTGGTTAGCTTGAACAAGCGCTTCAGTCACGGTCTGCAGGCCCAAGTTTCCTACACATGGGCCAAGGATCTCTCCACCGCGTACGCTACGACGACGGGCCCCAACGGCGGGCAGGTCCTCGGAAATCAAGACAATCTCGCCTCTGGATACGGGCCGGACAACTTCGTCCGTCCGCAGCGGCTCGTTATCAATTATTCGTATCAGTTGCCTAAACCTCATTGGAACAGTGCTTTTGCCCAGCAAGCCCTGGGCGGCTGGTCAATCCAGGGTGTCACCGTGTTCCAAACTGGTCACTATCTCACCGTAGGCGACACTAATACTCAGAATGTCTATGGTATAACGACGGATCGAGCTTCCCTTCGTGGAACTTGCACACCCGGACAATACGTGACTGCGGGTTCCACCACCTCCAAGTTGATCGACTACATCAACAAAAGCTGCTTCATGGCTCCCGCTGTCGTGGGCGATGAAGAGCCACCTGGAACATGTCTCCCCTCTCAGGTCCTTCCAGACGGAAATTGCCCTGCCGTGACAACGGGATTCGGCAACGCTGGAGTCGGCATATTGCGAGGGCCCAGCGAGCTCAACTTCGATTTCTCGCTCTTCAAGGATTTCCCGATCCACAAGATCAGGGATAGCGCTAATCTGCAGTTTCGTGCCGAGTTCTTCAACATTTTCAACCATCCGCTGTTCCAGGACCCCAACACGAGTTTCAGCAGTCCGTCGTTCGGGCAAATTACCAACACCTACGGCAACCCGCGAATCGTTCAGTTGGCTCTCAAGCTGAGTTTCTAGCTGGAGGTCTGACCAGAAAGTATTTAAACGGGGCAGACCGCAACCCAATTCGTCGGCATTGGCTCAGGGCAGTCGCCACTGGTTGCCTTGAGCCTGTCGCCTTTTTCTCTCTTAACTGCAACTCCATCTGTTCCGTGTAACTCCCATTTCCGCCAAGCAGAAAAACTGGTACCTTGCCTCCTGCACACTAAGGAACGCAAACTGCCTCACGCGTAGCATTTCTTGAACAAGGCGCAAGCGTGAGCGCATCACCAGGAGCGAGAGCGATGAAGCATACGGCGGCAGTAATCGGTGTGGGATTTGTCGGCAGAGCGCACGTAGATGCTCTGCGGCGTCTGGGGATCCCCATACGCGGCATTCTCGGCAGTACGAAAGAGCGTGGCGCGGAATCCAGCCAAGCGTTGGGTCTCGACCGCTCCTACGCGTCGCTCGACGAATTAGCGGAAGATTCGGCCGTAACTGCCGTTCACATCTGCACTCCGAATTACGTTCACTTCGAGCAAGCCAGCAAATTGCTCCGCGCCGGCAAACACGTGCTGTGCGAAAAGCCGCTGGCCATGGATTCGCGCGAATCCGAAATGCTGGTGAAGCTCGCCCGCGAAGCGAATCGCGTTGGCGGCGTCGCTTACAATTTGCGCTACTACCCGCTCTGTCAGGAAGCGCGCTCTCTGATCCAGAAAGGCGAGATCGGCACGCCGCACACCGCGCACGGGAGTTTTCTGCAGGACTGGCTCCTGCATCCCACGGATTGGAATTGGCGTCTCGAACAAAAACTCGGCGGCGAATTGCGCGCTGTCTCCGACATCGGCACGCACGCCATGGATTTGCTGATGTTCCTGACGGGCAAGAAAATCACCGAAGTCTGCGCGGACCTCGCCACGGTTATTTCTGTTCGCCGCAAGCCACGCGGCCGCGTCGAGACCTTCAAAAAAGCCGATGCTACCGCCTACGACGAAATGCCTATGACCAGCGACGACTACGCCACCATGCTGCTTCATTTTCAGGACGGCTTGCGCGGTGTCGTCACTGTGTCCCAAGTCAGCGCTGGCCACAAAGCCAAGCTGGGCTTCGGCATCGACGGTTCAAAAGCCTCGTTGTGGTGGAATGCCGAAAATCCGAATGAAATGTGGATTGGTCGCCGCGATTCTGCGAATGGCTCGATGCTCAAAGATCCCGCGCTGATGACCCCCGAAGCGCGGCCCTACGCCGTGTATCCTGGCGGGCACACCGAAGGATATCCAGACACGTTCATGCAGCTCTTCCGCGACTTCTACGAATACATTGCGGCGGGCGATCGGAAAGCGCCCCGAAAATTTCCGACCTTTGAAACCGGTCACGACGAAATGCTGCTTTGCGACGCTATTCTGAAGAGCTCGCAATCCAGGGCCTGGGAACCCGTCCAATGGGACTGAAGCGCGTGCATTCGCGGTGACGCCCCGCAGGAGTGGAATCTACTGAGTCCCGCATGATAATGCTATGTAGCGATTTGGAGTGCGGCAGCCCCGCTGCCGCTTTTTTCAGCAATTCCCACGACTCTCTATTTGGCAATGCTCAAGAGCTCACGGCGTTCTCGGCATCGTTGACGCCTCACTTCCGAGGCGGATAGTGATAGCTCAAGCTCGGAGGCAGCCGGTCCGAACGCTGGCGCGTGTTGTATTCGAGCTGATAGCCGAGATGCTGGGCATCATCCGGATATTCTTTACCCGCGGGATATGGGTAGGGTAGCAGCGTGTGGCGCGGAAGCGGTTCGACGCTGAAAGCGTAGGCCGCGTAGAAATCGAGATCCTTCTCGAAGCCGTTGGCATAGAAGAAATAATCGCGCACCCATCCGGCGGGAAGCGCAGGCAAGTTGCGCGGATCGAAATCGAGTTTGACGCCTTCGCCAGAACCGAACACGACGAAACGATCGTCAGCGGCGCTCAGCAAATCGAGCACATCGCCAAAGCGTGTGTAGTTGCCGGCGGCGCGCGCATACGGTCCCGTCATGCTGCGGTTCGTGAAAGAATATGTTGTGTCGCTGGCGGGAGTGAGTCGAATTTCGCGTGGATAGCCGAGAAATTCCAGCGAGGCATTCGCCAGAGGAACTTCGGCGGTGCGAATCTCTTTTGCATCGGGAGTTTGATCGATGCGAATCGCGTCCCAATAAATTTTTAGATTGCTGATGATACGAATCCGCCGCGTGCCCGGAGGAAGTTTGCCAGTGAGGTCTGCGACCATGGTGCGTTCGAGGCCAGCGGGAAAGCCCATGTCTTCCACGGTGCGGACCCATTTGTTGTTTTTGTCGAGCGCTTCGACATACGGCGCGATGACTTTCACTCCTGCCTGATCGGCGGCATACATCGAAGTGGCCGTGAAATAATCGGTGTAGCCGTCGATGATGAGACGCAGCGGTTTTGCAGCGTCCCACTTTCCGAGATCGAGCTCAATCCAATGTAGTTTCGCGAAACCGGCGAAGGGCAAGCCTTCGAAATCGGTAACGTACTGGCGATCGCGCTGCGAAATGAGCGAGAGAACATCATTGCCGTGATCATCCCATGCTCCCACCGGCGGATGCGCTTCGTGGCTGGCGATAACGCGAAATTCGGGGAAGGGCGGATTAGAAACGAATCGCTCGTTCGGAAAGACTTCGTACCTTGCAGGATGATCGATTGCGAGTAGACGCAGCTGATCCAGGTAGACAGTTTCTTCCATCGGCTCCATGAACCGGAAGCTCAGCATACCGTGAAGTGGATGAACGCTATCAGCGCTGACTTTTAGATATTCGTCCGGATCGGGAACGTCGCGCTCCGCGACATGGTTCTGGCCGGGGCCCACCCAGTGGCCGACGACGCCGGGACCGATCATGTCCGCGATAAATTCATATTCCTTGCCATTCCAGGAAAATAAAACGGGACAAGAACTGCCGCGGCGGTCGAGTTCGCCGATGGACTGCGTTCTTTTGGCGGCGAGATTTATTTCGTCCTGCGGCACGCCGGTGGGCCAAAGTAGACGAACGACTTCAGCGTTTTTTTCTTCGCCAAGGCCAGCGAGGATGCCGGGCGCATTTTGCCCGAGATAGCCGCTCGCGCCTTGGACCTCCCACTTTTGATAGAGCGCGCCTGCGTAGATTTCAACTTTTGTTCCGATTCCATTTTTGTTGTCGGCAAGAGGTTTGAGGTCAATGCTCATCCAGTTGTGCTGATTGCCGCCTTCGTTGCGAAGAATGATGGGCGGGCCGGAAAGTTGCGTGACGACGAGATCGGCGTCGCCATTACCGGCGAAATCGGCGACGGCGAGAGCCCGCGGCTGCGAGAGTTTCACGGCATCGAGATGCACTTCTTTGGTGACGTCGGCCCAGCCCTTAGCGCCGAGATTGCGGAGCAGGCGTATCTCGCCGCCGCTACTGGATTCGCCGGCAGCGACGAGATCTAGCCAGCCATCGTTGTCGTAATCGATCGCAGAAATTCCCCAGCCGCGTTGCCAGCCGAAGTCCGGAAGAGGTACTCGTTCAAGATGCTTGCCGTCAACGTTGCGCCAGAGGCTGATCCCGGGAGCGCCGGCGTGTGTGAAGGCGAGATCCATCCAGCCATCTTTGTTGAAGTCGAAGGCGACGACGCCAACGGCGGGCGGAAGGTTTTCTTTTTTGAAATCGATAGCGGGGAGCGCAGTGAATTTTCCTTCGCGGGGATTTAGATAAATGGATGCGCCGTCGGTGCCTCCGGCAAAAACAAAATCAATAGCGCGGTCATTGTTAAAATCCGTGGTGACCAGGCCTGCGCCGGTGGCGTCGAAGCCGAGACCGCTTTCGGCGGATACATCCGTGAAGGTGCTGTTGCCGTTGTTCCGCCACAGAAAATTGTGGCGTTTTGTTCCGCGCGCGGCCTCATCCGGGGAAGTGGTGATGTAGAGATCGAGATCGCCGTCGTGGTCGTAGTCGACGAAAGTTGCGCCGACGCAGCCTCTTTCGCGTCGAATGCCAACTTTTTCGGTGACGTCTTCGAATTTTCCCGCGCCATTATTGTGAAAAAGCCGGATGCCATCAGTGAAGCAGACGGCGAGATCGGTGTGGCCGTCGTTATCGAAATCGCCAGCGGCGCAGCCGAAGCCAGCTTCGTTGATGTATAGGCCAGACTCCTGCGTGACATCGGAGAATTTGCCCCCGCCGAGATTGTGGAGGAAGTGGCTGGCGTTGGCTTTGTCGGCGGTGACCAGGAATAGATCGGGCTTGCCGTCGCCGTCGTAATCGAAGATGCACACTCCTACGCTGGGGCCAGGTGGAAAATAATTTGCAACTTGGCTTTGCACGATGGATGTGTAAGGCAGCGGTGCGAAGTGAACGGGAATAGCGGGCGGCGCGTTTTGAACCAAGCTGCGTGGAAGTTCGGCGAGCGAGAAGCGGCCTTGATCGCCGTAGCCGGCACCAAACGGTGTGGCGACATGGTCGGCAGTCATTTTTTGGAATTTGGCGAGATGCTCTTTTGCCGCTTCGGCGTTGCCGCTGCGCTGGTAGGCGCGAGCCAGCCCAAATTCGGCGGACGCGTGAAATGGAAAAAGGGCGAGAGCTTTTTGAAAAGCCGCGATGGCTTGATCGTAGCGCTGAAGTTGCGAATTCAAGTAGCCGACGAAATACCAAGGGTCGGCTTCGTCGGCGATTTGCGTGACGTGCGTGAAAGCGGCGACACCTTTTTCCGCGTCGCCGAGGTCTTTGTAGACGAGACCCAGGTTGTACCAGGCGTAGGGATCCTGCGGAAGTTTCTCCGCGGCGGCGACGAGTGCGGCGCGCGCGGCTTCGAGTTTTTGCTGCGCAAGGAGAGAGATGCCGAGATTGACGCGGGCAACTTCGAGTTGGGGGTCGGCGGTAAGCGATTGTTCGAAGAGTTTTTGCGCTTCGGCGGGGCGCTGTTGATTCATGTAAGCGACGCCCAGGGTGTTGAGTCGATAGGCTTCGGCGGGATCGACCCGAGGCGCAGCTTTCTGCGCAGCGGGGGAGGATTGTGTTTCAGCGGCGCGCGAATGGAGAAATGACACGGCGATGCAAACGATGGATAAGCAAACTATGACGACAGCGGCACGCCGAGAGGGAGCTTGCATCAGAGTATTTGTCCTGTCCGCGAAGCGCAGCAAATGCTGGAAGGCTGCGGCGCGGAACAGTAAAGATTCTGTGTGCGGAGGGGCATAGCGTCAACCGTTTTTGTAGAGGGCTTCTGAAGGCACGCCGAGTGTTGACACATTCACGGTGGATGCGAGAATTGCCGCCGAGGAAGATATACCTATGGACGATTTCCCGGAGTTCATGAAGCGTGCTGAGAACAGGATTGCAACGAGTAGTCAGGCGACGGCCGGAGTTGAGGGTTACGTGTTTGACGGGGCGGATGGGATTCAAATGGCGTTTTGGACTTGCCGCGAAACGGCGAGTTCCGCAGCGCACGCGCGTGAGCACGACGAATACATGGTCGTTGTGCGGGATGCTATACGTTGATCATTGAGGGCAGACGGATTCCAAGGCGGGAGAGGAATATTTCATTCCGAAGGGAGTTTCGCACGGCGGTGAGGTTGTGGCTGGAACCCGCACGATTCAGTTCGTAAATAGATTGTAGGTAATGCGGCAACCGGGTGCGTATGGATGGCACGACGGCGAAGAGGGCACGATGTTCCGGCTGCTGGGCGGAGTCTCGCGAGATCGTGCCCTCACAAAGAGAACGAGCGCGTGGTGAAGAACAGAGAGCCCTGCCAGGAGTGGCTGTGCTACTTGGCGGCTCGTGGTTAGGTTAAAGAACATTGGCGAATCACGATTCTAAGTCGCATGATGGGTGGATCCGGTCATTGCCTTGAGAGATCAGTGAGCGTTGCCGAAGGGTGGGGCACCCCGACAGCAAAAGACAAAGTCAGAATCGTCTCGGAGAGTTAAGAATGTCCCCCGCCACGGAAGGGACATCGGCTGGATGAAACGATTTTCCTGCGAGATTCACATTCTCTCATAGGAGGAACACTTCATGGCAGGACCTTGGAAAACCTTAACGAACACCCCTTCTTTCAGCGTGGACACAATGCTTCTTCTGACGGACGGCACGGTGATGTGCCACGAATATGAGACCGCCAATTGGCATAAACTCGTTCCGGACGTCAAAGGCGACTATGTGAAAGGCACCTGGCATCCGATGAGCCCGATGGTGGCAAATGCGCCCCTGACGCAAAACGGACCTGTGAACGCGCCCCTGTACTACGCCTCGGCCGTGCTTAAGGATGGTCGCGTGTTTGTGGCAGGCGGAGAGTACAACGGTGGCGTAAATCTCGATCTGGCAGCCGCAGAGATTTATGACCCCGTGGCCGATTCCTGGACTTCCGTGCCCGTGCCTCCAGGCTGGGCCAATATTGGAGACGCACCTTCGTGCGTCCTCCCGGATGGCAAGCTTCTGCTGGGGAGCATCAAGACGAAAAAAACTGCGATCTTTCATCCTGCAACAAATACTTGGACTGCGGGCGGCCTAAAAAATGACACAAGCTCCGAAGAAGGCTGGACGCTCCTGCCCAACGATTTTATTCTCTGCCCGGAAGTTAACAATCATCCGAAGGCCGAGAAGTACAAGATAAAAACAAATAAGTGGGTGAGCGCAGGGGCCGTGCCTGCAGCTGCTGATCTCGTCCTGAACGCGCCTGTCTCGATTGAAATTGGTCCCGCGATTCTGATGCCCGACGACCGAGTCTTCTGCGCTGGCGCCACTGGCCACACCGCAGTTTACAAGGTCAAAACCGGGGCATGGTTCGCCGGACCCGATTTCCCCGTGGGCACGGGCGGCAAACTGATGCGCGCGTTTGATGCTCCGGCGTGTCTCCTACCCAACGGCCGCGTACTGTGCATGGCGGGAAGCGTCATCACAACAGGGGTCGATGCGGGTTGGGCTGGTCAACCAGTGAGCGTCTTCGAATACGATGGCACGGGGCTGAATCCGCTAGCGGGCCCTGCCAACGCTGCGACTACCGTTACGTTTAACTGCCGATTCCTGCTTTTGCCGACAGGCCAAGTTCTGTATTCCACCTGTACATCGAAGCTGCAGGTCTTTACTCCCACCGGGGGACCTCACCACCACTGGCGCCCGCACATTGCTCATGTGCTTAAATCTTTGCGCCACGGACACACCTACCGGCTGACCGGACGCCAACTGAACGGCTTGTCGCAAGCCAATGCCTATGGAGATGATGCGCAAATGGCGACGAACTATCCTCTGGTTCGGCTGAAGCGTGTTGGCAGCAACAAGGTTTTCTTTTGCCGCACGTTCGACCACTCGACGATGGCCGTCGCCACGGGGAAGAAGAAGCATCACACCCATTTCCACGTCCCACACACGATTCCGGTGGGCCATTACGAATTGGTAGTTATCGCAAACGGCATCCACTCGCAACACGTGAAAGTCCACGTAAAACCGTGAGTCCTCTTCGCCAGGGCCCCATACGCCGTTTCCGCGTGTGGGGCTTTTGACTCTGACCTGCGCCGTCGGTGGTGACAAGAAACAAACGACTTACGCGTTTGTTTCCTGTAGAGTGGCACTTCGCCTGGAATCGACGGTAAGCTCTTCTCTTCGCTTCCTGGTATCTGATTACTGATTTCCTATTATCTCTTGCTCCTACTCCTTCACATGCGCCAACGGAATCTGCGAAAACAATTGCAAATCGACTATTATGGACAGCCGCCGATCCAATTGGAAAAACGTCGCCGCCTTCCTCCCCGGCAAGACCTGGGTCACCGTCGGCACATACTTCAGCCGCAACGCCTGCGCCTCCGCGTCCACCTCCATCCAGTGCCGTACATAAATCAGGGCATCCTGGTCTGACATCGTTTCCCACGTCTCCGCGTACTGCTTCAACAGCGCATACTTCGAGTTGTTCACTTCATGCAAGTCGTCCGCGTAGTGTTTGTAGATGGGCCAGAACTTCTCCGCCTCCGTATCCGACAGCGGCAAATTCTCCCCAATCACCTGCATTTTCATTGCCCGTATATCTTTCCGCAGCAAAGCAATGTCCTCGTCCGACACCGTCGGGCTGATGACCTTCTGCAGGATAACTTGCTGCCCCTGCACCGCCACCCCCAGCGTCTTCGCCCCTGCCGCAGCCATCCCCCCGCCCAACGCCGTTGCCACCAACATGCCCGCAACAAACGCCCCAGCGAATCCCGCCGCTCCCGTCATTTTGCACTTCATAATCTTTCTCCTGTGCGCCGGTTAAACCGGCGAGGTTGTAGTGAATGAAAAAGTCACACGAAAGTGGAGTAGCGACCCACATCGGCCCCGAGTCATGCGGAGCCGCTCGCGAGGGGGCGTCGAAGCGTTGACAGGGGAACGTGCGGGCCGGGTATTCAGCCGCGTAAGAGATTTACTCCGGGACGCCGACGCTGTAGGAGAAAGCGGAAGGCCCCATCTGGTGCACCGATATCGCGAGGAGTGCCAGAGTCCCGCGCGGTCAGAGACCCCGTGCACGTACGCAGACACCTTGCATGGGAACCGGGAGATCCCAAGTTCGCCCAGGG
>DATDHE010000440.1:0-13571 GCA_036521695.1 Candidatus Acidiferrum sp.
CCATTCTTGTTCATATCGAATCTCTGCTTCCGGTCCAAGCCTTTGACAAACTCACGTGCCGCCTTACCAACCGCGCCTGGAAGACTCGATGCATCCACTCTGACCATCGACTCCGCTGTTCTTTCATTCGATCTCGATAGCAAAATTGCACCTCAAACGTCTTCATGCTCCAACCTCCTTTTTCTGACAACGAAAACAGAAATCGGTTTGCGCGCTCCAAGCCATGCCCCAGTCTTGGAATTGCCGCGACCTTTAGCCCCGACGATGTTTTCGACTCGAAGCTCTCTTTCCGGAACTCCTCGTTTTCAGGTTTTTGATCTCGGCCTTAAGCTTTTCGTTCTCTTTGGTCAACGCGTCGCGCGCAGCTGTCATTTGAAACTGAGCGAAGGGAAGATCGAGATGCTAAAGAAAGCGATTGAATTGGCAGAATCAGATTCGCGAGACCTGTTCGTTTCAGCTGGGCTCGGCCGGCCAGACTCTCGCTGTGACTGGGTGCCGAAGTCTGCGAAAGACGATCCTTGAGCCTGAGATACAGGGTCATCAGAAACTCACCCGCCATCTTGCAGCCGCACTGGTTGTACTCTGCAACTCTTGTGGTACCCTCTTGCGCCAGGAACTTCGGGTCTCTAGTTTTTCGTCGATCCCGAGTCGGTACTTTGTGCAGAGGAGACCTCCAATGAAACTCCATCCCAAGAGCTTGGCGTTCTCAGCTGTCCTTCTTAGCGCCGTGCTTGCTGCCTGCCAGGAGCCCTATCACCAAAAAGAAGAGCAATACTATTTGATCTCCGCAAACATCGGTTTGCCCTACTGGCAAGAAGCCGAGGCAGGCTTGCGCGACGCCGCCACAGGCATGGGCGTCAAAGCGGAAATGGATGGCCCCGCTACTCTCTCTCCACAAGAAGAGCTCGACGCCTTTCAAAAAGCGGTTGCCCTGCATCCCGCAGGCATTCTTATTTCCGTGATGAGCCAGCCGCTGCTCAAACCCGTGATTGACAGCGCCGTGACGCAAGGCATCCCCGTCATTTGCATTGATGCCGACGCCCCCGATTCCCGCCGCATTCTTTTCGTTGGAACCGATAACTTCCGCGCGGGCCAGGAAAGTGGCAAGCGCATGGCGGATATTCTCAAGGGCCAGGGTCAAGTCGTTATCATCACCATCCCTGGACAGTCTAATCTTGACGAGCGTGTCCGCGGTGTCACCGAAGCTCTCAAGAAATACCCCGGCATCAAGATCTCCCAGACCATTGACGACAAGGGAGATCCCCGCAACGCCAACGACGGCGTCTCTGCTCTTCTCGCGAAGAAAGAAAAGATCGACGGCGTTATTTGTCTCGAGGCTTCCGGCGGATCGGGAGTTGCCGAGGCCCTTCACCGCTTGGACCTGACTGGCAAGATCGCCATCGTTTCCTTCGACAAAGATCCGGAGACGCTCGACGCCATTGAAAAAGGTTGGATCAACGCGACCATCGTGCAGAAGCCGTACATCATGGCCTTCTACGGTCTGAAGTTTGCTGACGATCTCCACCACAATGCCGTCCACGAGTTCAAAGACTGGCGCACCGCGCCAGCACCTCCAATGCCCGCTTGGGTCGACACAGGCACAGCCACAGTAGACAAGAGCAATCTCGCAGCGTTCCGGGAAGCCCTCGCAGCCCACCCGAAACCCTTGTAGGGGCACGGCACGTTTACCTGCTTGCCCTGAGGAACGAAGGGAGCTTCGAAGGGCGTGCCCTCTTTGCCGCAGTTGTGAGCGATAAGAACGCAGCCTGGGTTTTGTTCAATACGCCGGAGACTCCCGCCGATGTGTCCGAATAAATGCCTTCTCATACTGCTGGCAGGCGATATGGGCGCACAATCGCCCCTTCGAAGTCAAAAAGGAGATTACGGTTAATCGTTGGAGAACCCCGCGTGCTTTTTCCCAACGCCCCACCGTTGGGCCGGCACAGAATGAGATTAAGGCTGGATCAGTTCACGGAAAGGTGCCAATGAAAGGGCAATCAAAGACAATTTGGCGAATCATTTGGGCACTAGCCTTAACTTTCCTGTTGTTGCCGGCAAGCAAAGCCTTTGCCGATGGAGATCAACCCCCCGATCACATAGCATCGTTATCCTTCTGGATCATTATCGGTATAGCACTCTATTCGTACTTAGCCTTTTCTGTTCAGATCATTGCCCGGAAGGCGGAGACACCAAACGACTGATTTGCGTGGATTCCTATCGCAAACATGTTCCTATTGCTCGCCGTCGCCAAGAAGCCACTGGTGGTTCTTCCTCCTGATGATTCCTTTCGTCAACGTCGTCATTGTCATACTCATTTGGATGGGGATCGCCGAGACTCTTGGTAAGTCCAGTTGGTGGGGGATTCTGACGCTTATTCCCCGGGTAGGTTTTATTGTGCCAGGCTATCTGGCATTTTCGGACTGATCGCCCCTGAGAACGCATTGAAATATTGAAGTTTTTATAAAAACTCAGCCAGGCTTCTCAGACCCAGCCGAGCGAAGCGAAGGTCGTGATCGACGCACATCCCAGCGCTACACCCAAAACCATGCCCGCCAGCACGTCGCTCAGAAAATGCATTCCCAGCACAATGCGGGAAACGGCGATGCTGAGAGCCAAGAAAAACAAGGGCCCTTCCAGCGAAGGATAGAAGTAGCTAACCACCAGCGCGATCGAGAATGCCGTCATAGTGTGCCCAGACGGAAATGAAAACCGATCCGGAGGCAAAACCTTCGACCAGCAATGTGGCTCCAGCTGGCAAGGCCGAGGCCTTTGGCTCAGTCTTTTCAATGCTTTGAAGACGAGAATGCCCACGGCTGCGGCACTCCCCGCCGCCCCAATGGCGAAAAACCTTTGAGGGCCGCCACCGATCAGCAGCATGATCCCCAGCCCATACCACAGCCAGCCGTCGCCCATCCGGGTAGCCAAGATCATCCACAGGCGCACCCAGCGCGGGGCCCGCCAGCGGTTCATCCTCCGCATCACGCGGTAGTCCCGCCGCTCGATGAATCCCCAGACAGTGCGTGCGACAGCCATGGTTGTTAGCCCATCTAGCCCCAGTTCGCCTCGAAGCTAGAATCCATATCCCAGAACATCCGTTGGCGCTTTTCGCCGCGCTCCAGCGCAGCCGACCATTTCTGGCAAAAGCGAATCTCGTTCATCCAATGGCTCGCCGTAAAGACCGGAACCAGCGGCGCAAGCGGCATAAGTGCCAGAGTCCACGGCCTTTCCATCCACAATGACCACACGATGCGGAAGATGTCCTCGGTCAGCTTAAGGTAGCTGCCGTGGTCTCCATGCACCTGCCCTTGGCCTGCCCGAAGTCCGGCGAGGAACTCGTCCACTGTGCGGGCGCAGGGTACTTCCGTGTACGTGTGCCCAACTCCCGCCATCGTGTGCGAATCGCTCCCTCCAATGGCGATCTTGCCGAGCTGGGATGCCAGCCGAGCGGCGTTCTCATTGGCTTTGGGCCACATCTCGCCGTTCCGCGTTTCAAACGCTGGCACGTAGGAAGCAAACCAACAGAAGTCTTCATCGAGGCGACGGCCTGTTAGTCCAGAGAGAACATGGTTCACGCTGAAAAAAAGTTTCTTCTCGGTGAGGTACATCATCAACGAAATGAAGTCTTTACGCCGGTGCTGGATTTCAATGTGGTCGCGTTCCGTGATTCCATACACTCCCAGATGCATCTGGGTTCCACCCGGCATTTCCACGGTCGCTTCCTCGCTCAGGAAGAAATCCGTGTACTTCCGGAGAACTTCCCCGGAATCAATCGAGTCGTGGTCGGTTAGGGTCACCATGGACATGCCCAGTTGTTTCACCCGGGAGTAAACCTCCTCGGGCTGGTTGTAGGACTCGCGGCAGATCCGCCGAAAGACGGGAGTGTCACACATGCCTGATGCGATGGAGTGAATGTGGAGGTCGCAGCGCATGAAACCATTGTTACCTTACGATATGAACAGGCCATGAAGAGGTCGCGAATTGTAGATGAATGTGTCCACGGAACTCCTTGAACACATTGGACTTCCAAAGTTATCCACATGGCATGGAGCATGCTCTTGCTGCAGAGCTGAAATGGCATGGCAGAATCTTAGCCATGAAAAAAATCCAAGTGGTCTTACACGACGGCGGGGGCGGACATCGCAACGCTGCCATCGCTCTTCAGACCATCGCTGCCCAGCAGGGACGGGACTGGCAGGTGGAACTTGTACAATTCCAGGAATTGACCGACCGCCTGGACGTTCTCCGCAAACTGACTGGCATCCGCATCCAGCAACAATACAACATCATGCTCCAGAACGGCTGGACCCTGGGCAGCAAATATCTCCTTCGGGTTCTGCAGCTTACGATACGCCTCTTCCACGGCCCCATGGTTCGTCTTCTCGAAGAATTCTGGCGCAAGCACCCAGCGGATCTCCTAGTCTCTGTTATTCCCCACTTTAATCGCGAGATCTGCGAAAGCTGGAAGGCCGTCTACCCCGGGCGGCCTTTCGTGACCCTCATTACGGATCTGGCCGACTATCCTCCGAGGTTCTGGATTGAGCCACTGAAGGAGCAATACGTCATCGCCGGAACCGAGCGCGCGGTCGAGCAGGCGCGTGCCTTTGGCCACGACAACTCCCATATTTTTCAAGCATCTGGAATGATTCTGCGTCCCGATTTCTACGCGGAAGACAACGTCGATCCGGTGGCGCTTCGCAAAGAGATGGGTTTGCGGCCCGATCTTCCAACCGCGATTGTTCTGTTCGGCGGACACGGATCGAAGGTGATGTTGTATTTAACCGAACGGTTGAATACGGCAAGTCTTCCTCTCCAGCTGATCTTGATTTGCGGGCGCAATGAGGAACTAGCAGCAAAATTCCGCAGTCGAAAATGGAAAATGCCCGTGCATGTTGTTGGTTTTACAAAGGAAGTACACAAGCTCATGCGCGCGGCCGATTTCCTGATTGGCAAGCCGGGGCCCGGCAGCATCGCGGAAGCGATGGTGCGCAAACTCCCAGTGCTCATCGAATGCAACTCTTGGACTCTTCCTCAGGAACGCTACAACGCCGAGTGGGTCACGGAAAAGCGTGTGGGCGTTGTACTTAGCAGCTTTCGACACGTCGTCGAAGGAGTACGCCAACTATTGGAACCGGCCAGGCTCGCGGAGTTTCGCAGAAATGTCGTGGCCCTAGACAATCATGCCATCTTTGAGATTCCAGAGATGTTAGCGCAGCTTTTGGGCATGTCAGAGGAGACCACCGACCGACGTTCCGCCCCAACCATCCACTCGCAAGTATCTGCCTAACTGGCTGCCGGCGGATTCGCGTTCTGCGCTCTCTCGTTTCGGCCCGGATGCTCGAATCGTGGACCAGCATCGCGGTCTTCGATGGGCAGCTTGAACCGCGGCTTGGCGCAGGTTGTCGCCCAACGTCGTGCGGCGTACTTCGGCGATTGACACATCTTCACGCAAGCGTGGTGCGCGCCTGACTCCGCACAATGGCAATAGCAGGTGCCGACCGTGGCGGTGCGCAACTCTCCTGCTGTGTTTGCCGACAAAAGCAGCGATCCCGCAAGAAAACTTATGAGAACAGACGCGGCTCCGAATCCCAAAGTCCGCCAGAGGGGCTGATTGCCGGGGAGGATGCGCATGAAGGGATACTGTGGGTATTGCGCCGGAAAACCGATAGCACGGGGAGTCTGAATACTTTGTTACCGGGGTCCTGTAACCAGGTGGGATCGGCGAGGCGGCGAGGGAAAGAAGGGGCCCATTCCCGAATCAGTTTTGGCGAGTTCCAATGTGGAATAGCGGACGGATTTGGGGCGGTGCGCGAAATCCAGTAACTCAGCCAAGTATTTGTTAAGGAGAGACTTGGTGGAAACTTCGGACGCGGCTGACATTGGCGCAGGCCGTGTAATAGAGGGGGGCATGACCCCCGCGTCGGTGTGAAAACGACACTGACAACGAAACGCATTCTCCGAGGCCCCCGATCCCAAGCGGGACCTCATTTTTTCTGCATTCGCGTGGATTTAACTGCTCGGTTGAATATGGCTTTCAACTCGCAACGAATGCGCTCATCCTCGCAGGTAGCAACGCCTTCCCAAGCGCAAAGAACGGCACTTTCGCGCCATTTTGAGTCTTAATTCTTAAATTCCGTCTGGGCGCCTGTCTCAATCACTTTGCGCGCAACGGCGATGGTCGCTTGCCCCAGCACATGTTCTATCTGCGTTTCGCGGAGACGCGAAGCGTCGTACTCAAACGACAGATGCTTCTTGCTCTCATCAAAGTTAAAGCGCCGCAGGCCATAAGTATTTGAAAACTCCCCCAGGCGCCGCAGCTGATCTTGCGTGAGTGGGGATTGCAGTTCATAGGTAACTTCCATGAGTGTCATGCGGAGATTATACCAGCCCGCACAAGGATTTCGTTCGTGTAGCGGCTTGACAGCCTGAATCATCCAAGAATGCTAAGTCATCCTATATAGTTATGTCTGAACAGCTTCCCATGCCCGATGCTAAGCAGCCACACCTGGGACTTCACCTCTCCGTCCGCGCGAAGGATCTCGTCTGCGGAATGCTGGTGGATCCCGAGAAGCCCGCCGCAAAAATCGAATATGGTGGACTACCCCATTATTTTTGCTCGAAGGGCTGCGCGGAGAAGTTTGCAAAAGAACCCCAAAAGTACTTGGCGGCGCATGACAAAGCCGTAACCGAACTCATTTCCATCGCTGGCCATGGCAAGCATTCGGCGAACGCTTCACACGCTTCCGAGCGAGATTCCGCCCCGGACAAAAACGCGCGGTACACCTGTCCGATGCATCCGCAAATCGTCCAGATTGGGCCGGGAAGTTGTCCGATTTGCGGTATGGCGCTCGAGCCGATGGATGTCTTTGCCGAAGTAGAAGCCGATCCCGAATACGATTTGATGCTGCGGCGATTCTGGGTGAGCGCCGCCCTGTCTCTGCCCGTTCTGCTTATCGCAATGTTTGGCGATGCTCTCAGGCTGCCGCTCTCATCGGTAGCACGCAATTGGCTCGAATTCGTTCTTGCCACGCCGGTGGTACTTTGGGGCGGCTGGCCATTTTTCCAGCGATTCTGGGCATCGGTTATTCATCGCAGCCCGAACATGTTCACTCTTATCGGCTTGGGCACTGGTGCTGCGTATCTTGAGAGTGTTGTGGCAACTCTCTTTCCGCAAATTTTCCCCGCTTCGTTTCGTGACACGCATGGAGCGGTCTCCACTTATTTTGAGGCTGCCGCCGTCATCACGACTCTGGTATTGCTGGGACAAGTGCTTGAGTTGCGAGCGCGCCGGCAAACCAGCAGCGCGATTCGCTCTCTGCTCAACCTGGTCCCCAAGCAAGGGCACTTGGTCGCGCCTGACGGCACAGAAAAAGATGTCGCGCTCGATCTCCTCAAGCAAGGTGACCGCCTCCGCGTGCGCCCGGGAGAGAGTGTTCCGGGAGACGGCGTGATCCTCGAGGGCGCCAGCGCTCTCGACGAGTCGATGGTGACGGGCGAGCCGATGCCCGTCGAAAAATCCGCAGGCGATAAAATTACTGGCGGCACGCTCAACACAAACGGAACTTTTGTCATGCGAGCCGAACGCGTTGGCAGCGAAACGTTTCTCGCACAAATCGTCAAACTCGTCAGCGAAGCGCAGCGGAGCCGTGCGCCGATGCAGCGTCTGGCGGATAGAGTGGCCGCCTATTTTGTGCCCACTGTCATCGTCGCGGCTGTGCTGGCGTTCGCGGGATGGGCGCTCTTCGGCCCTGAGCCGCGTTTCGCGGACGCGCTCATCGCCGCCGTCGCCGTGCTAATCATCGCCTGTCCATGCGCGTTGGGATTAGCAACGCCCATGTCCATCATGGTCGCGGTCGGCCGCGGCGCGCACGTTGGCGTGCTCGTTCGAAACGCCGAAGCTCTTGAAACGCTCGCGAAAGTCGACACGCTCGTCGTCGACAAGACCGGAACGCTCACCGAGGGCAAACCGCAGATCACAGGTGTTGGAGTTTTCGAGGCATCCGGCTTCACAAAGGACGAGCTGCTCTCGCTGGCTGCGAGCATCGAGCGTTCCAGCGAGCACCCATTGGCCCGCGCCATTGGTCGCGCCGCCGAAGAAAAGAGACTGCCGTTGGAACCAGCGAGCGATTTTCTCGCCACCGCTGGCGGAGGAGTGGAAGCCCGCGTCCAGAACAAGAAAGTCCTCGCAGGCACAGCCACATTCTTGAAAGAGCGGGGAATTGAAGTGCCCACGAAAGAGAATTCCGCTTCCGTCGAACCAGGCTCTGCGGCAGTTACAGTTGTCTACTTGGCGATCGATGGGAGAGTTGCTGGGGCTTTTTTTCTGAGCGACCAGATCAAAGCGTCCACACCAGAGGCAATTCGTGCGCTGCGCGAGGAGGGCATTCGCATTGTGTTGCTGACGGGTGACCGTCGCGCTGCGGCTGCAAAGGTTGCGAGCGAGCTGGGAATCGAGGAGTTCGAAGCGGAAGTGCAACCGCAGCAAAAAGGGGAAATTGTAAAACGCCTCCGCGATCAAGGTCGCATCGTGGCGATGGCCGGTGACGGCGTCAATGACGCACCCGCGCTCGCCGCAGCGGACGTCGGCATCGCGATGGGCACTGGCACCGATGTGGCGATCGAGAACGCGGGAATCACTCTGGTAAGAGGCGACCTGCACGGCATCGTGCGCGCCCGCAAACTCAGCCGCGCCGCCATCCGCAACATCAAACAGAATCTGGCTTTTGCTTTTCTTTACAACGCGCTGGGCATCCCCATTGCCGCTGGCGTTTTCTATCCAATCTTCGGCTGGCTTCTGAGCCCTATGCTCGCAAGCGCGGCCATGAGCTTCAGCTCCGTCTCGGTCATCGCCAACGCCTTGCGGCTTCGCAAGGTTGCTCTTTGATTTCTGGACCCGAACTCGTCAATTCTTGTGGACAGATTCCAGCATCCAGATCTCGTCCGAAACGTGCTGGTATTTTGTAGTGACGAGCCACTTTCCATCCCGCGATATGTCGAATACATAATTAATACCAGAGAACTGAAGGCCCGACAAAGTCCGCGTTTCTCCGGTCTTCAGGTTAAATACTTGAATCCGCGTGTTCCCATCCGCTCCCGTTATCTGAAAGCCGATGTGTTCCCCATCAGGCCACCATACAGCCCAGCCGCCATTTTCTGTGAGGCGCCTCAAGCCAGTTCCATCAGGATGCACAATGAAAACGCCGCTGGAGAATCCTCGGTTGGGGCTGAAACTGATCCATTTTCCGTCGGGAGACCACCGCGGAACGGTTCCTGGGGCATCGAGAACACGCCGCGCGGCGCCGCTCCCGTCCGTGGGCGCAGCGTAGATATGCGAGACATTGTTCTCCGTCCGCGCGAACACCAGTGATCGCCCATCGGGTGAAACGTCGCCGTAGGAATCACTTCCCGCATTTGGAGGCGTCACTTGCGTTGCCGGACCACCCTTGGTTGCCACGCGCCAGATGCTCAACGGCTCTTTTCCAAAGGTACAGAAATAGATCGAGCTGCCGTCGGGTGTGAAGCGGGGATAGATCTCCGGTACTTTTCCAGAAGAAAGCTGCCGCGCTTCTCCTCCACTCGCCGGAGTACTCCATACATGCCACGATCCATCGGGTTCTCCGCGCGAATAGGCGATGTCTTTTCCGTCGGGCGAAAACGCCGGAGCCCACAAGCGTGAAACGTCGTTCCCTAGCGTCGTGCTGGCGCCATCTGAAAGTGAATGGAGTAAGAGCGAGTTTCGTGACCGGGAATTCAGAAACGCAATCGTGCCATCGCGCGACACACTTGGGAAGGCATCAGGGCCGGGGCCCGTCGTTAGTTGCACTGGCGGGTTGGCGTCTAGCGGCTGCCACCAGAGGTTCGAAGCGCCACCGCGATTGGAACGATAGATCACGCCGAGGCCGTCCGGCGTAAAGACCGGCGAATCGCTGAACACTGCCACGGCGTCTTTCGTGAAGGGCCTTGCCGTCCCCCCATGTGCCGGCACCATCCAAATGTCCCGATTCTGGCCGCCCCGGCTTCGGGAAACGGCTAGAACATTCCCATCACTCGACCACGAAACACGCCCGAAGAATGGATAAACATCATCGCCTTTCAGAATGACGCGCGTGTCCGAGCCATCTGCGGCGGAAGTCGCGATCGCTTCCGGCTCTCCTTGCTTCCCCAGGACGAAAGCAAGTCTGCTGCCGTCGGGAGACCACGCCGGAAGTCCGGCTCCGGAAATCAAAGGTACGATACCGCCACCCAGAGCCGGTATGACGCAAAGTTCGGGTTGCATCGAATTCGCAACCCGGCGAACAAAGGCGATCTTCTCGCCATCCGGAGAGAATTGCGGATCTTCCTTTTTGGAATCATCATTGGTCAAGTGCACATGCTCGCCACCTGCAAGCCGGCTGACGTACAGCTCTTCCCTCCCGTCGTTTTCCCCCTGAATGTACGCGACCATCTTTCCGTCCGGTGACAGCGTTGGGCCACTGAGGAAGTTCTCCGAGGAAAGAAAGAGCCGCAACTTACCGCTTGTTTGTGGGCCAGCTGTGGGTTTGCTGATGCGCCCGTACGAGAACAGGACGATTGCCACCGCGACTATGAGACTCGCCCCCCCGAGCACATACCAAGTCTTTGACTTTGGTGCGGGCTGCGGGGCCTCCCGCGGCGCAACGCCGGTGTCCGACAGCAATGCCTCTAGAGCCGCACGAACCTCGCTCGCCCGCTGATAACGGGTCTCGGACTCTTTGGAGAGACAGCGCATGATCACTGCACGAAGTCCGGGTGTAATGTGCGTCGGCAATGCGGCCGGTGAACCCCGCAGGATGGCACTCCTCAATTCGAAGGCCGTGCGCCCTTGAAAGGGAAGCGCGCCCGTCGCCAGTTCGTAAAAAAGCACGCCCATGGACCAGATATCCGTGCGCACATCGGGTGCTTTTCCCAGGTGCAACTCCGGCGCCATGTAGGCCAGTGTTCCGGCGGCGTTTCCCGAATCGAGAATGTCGGAATGCGTAACGCCATCGAGCGAGGCTTCGTTAATGCTTATTGCCAGGCCAAAGTCCAGTACCTTTAGCTGGCCGGAAGAAGTCATTCGTACGTTTGCCGACTTCAGGTCTCGATGGAGAATTCCCTGCGTATGAGCGTGATCCAGGGCGTCAGCCACTTGTGCAGCAAGATCCAGTACGGACTCTGTAGGCAGACCATTGGGAGGAATGCGGCGATTGAGCGTTTCGCCGGCAATGTATTCCATGGCGATGTAAGGCTGGCCATCGACCTCGCCCACTTCATATATCGTGCAGATGTGCGGATGATTCAGCGCGGAGGCGGCACAGGCCTCGCGAAGGACCAGCTCGCGCAACTCGGCGTTCGTGACAGAATCCGTCGGTGGGAGCTTGAGGGCCACATCACGGCGGAGCGTTTCATCCCGGGCACGAAAAACCACGCCCATGCCGCCGGCACCAACCTTTTCGAGCACGACATAGTGGGCGAATGTCTTGCCAACCATCGGGAGTGACCAGTGCGCTGAATCATAGGACCTCCTGCGAATCCCGTCAAACATCGTGGGGGAGTGAAGGGAGTGACGCGAAGTTCTTTCAGTATCTGCATGCGAGCCCGCAATCTCGACCTGTCAGCAGCCTTGCATTAGCAAAGTCGGGATTTTTCCGGGAAAACTTTAGCTTTGGCCGAGGATGGAATCGAAGTATGCAAGCATTTCTGGTGAATCCCATTCCTGGAATCCGATGATCTTGCGGGCAATTTTGCCATTGCGGTCGATGATGTAGGTTTCCGGGACCCTGACCGTTCCATACGATTGGGCAATGGGCGAGTGATTGTCTTTTGTGGCCGGATCACGGTACGTCTGGAAAATTACCCCGTAGTCGCGAAGAAATTGCTCATAAATAGCGGGGTCTTCATCGGCAGCCACGCCGAGAACAACGCCGTTGCGCGATGCAATGTATTTCTGCAGACGGTTCAGCGCAGGAGTTTCTTCGATGCACGGCGGGCACCAAGTGCCCCAGAAATTCAGCACCACGACCTTGCCGTGAAAGTCGGAAAGATGCGCTGGCTTGCCATTGAGCTGCATGGGGAAGTCTTCCGCGCGCTTACCGGCGATGGACGCTTCGCCGTGACGGTAACTCGGCAGCGCAAAAACGACAATTATGCCTAGAAAGGCCGCAAGGCCTCCCCAAGCCACTATCTTCGGCCCGATTCTCATCGAATGCTATACTAGCCTATCCGCCTGGGATCGAAAACTGGTCCTTGTCCCCTGACTTTGCCGTGACCAACGAATCGCCAAATTCGAGCGCACAGCCCGCCCCTCCGTCGGCTTCGATCAGCGCGATCGTGCCGGCGCGAAATGAAGAGGGCGTCATTGCTGCTTGCGTCGAATCGCTGGCGCTGCAACCTGAAATTCTGGAGATTCTCGTTGTAAATGATCAATCCACGGACAAAACCGCGGAAATTGTTCGCGGGCTGACGGCCAAGATTCCCCGCCTACGTCTACTGGAAACGCAGGAAGTTCCGCCTGGCTGGGTAGGAAAAAACAATGCGGTTTACCTCGGCGCGAAAGAAGCCAAGTGCCCGTGGTTGCTGTTCACCGACGCTGATGCTGAGCTGGAACCTGGCGCGGCCGCACAGGCACTGCAAATCGCTCAGGAAACAAGCGCCGCGCTGGTTTCCTTTTCGCCGGAGCAAATCACGCAATCGTGGTACGAAAAAGCGTTAATCCCATTTGTTTACAGCCGCCTGGCAAACCATTTTTCCTACGAAGCCGTGAACAGCCCGGCTTCGCCGGCGGCTGCCGCCAACGGACAGTTCCTGATGATGCAACGCGACGCTTACAATTCCATCGGCGGTCACGCGAGCGTCGCGTCGGATGTACTCGAAGATGTCGCTCTCGCCAAGCGCGCTAAGGCCGCAGGATTTCGCCTTTGCTTTGGATCAGGGCAGGGAATCGTGCGCGTGCGGATGTACCGCTCGTTCGGCGCGATGTGGCAAGGTTGGAAGAAAAATCTTTATCTGCTCGTCGGCGGCACGCCGGGCGCTGTTTTACGAGAAATGGAATCCGCTATCCCGTGGATTCCGATGGCTCTCATTCTTCTGGGGCTAAAAATTCCCGTCGCTCCCTTTTTGGGCGTCTGTTTCCTTTTGCTTCGACAATTCACTTACGGAGCGGAGCTATCTCGTAACCAATATCCCTTCAAATTCATCATTTATTACGTGCCCGCGGTGGCGTTGTACGCGGGTGTGCTCTGGGCTTCGTACCGAGGCTACGCGAAGGGGAAGGTCGAATGGAAAGGACGGGAAGTTCCGGTAACTCTTCCCGGCGCGCCCCGATAAAGGAAACGATAGACGAAAGACACTGCGAATCGCCATGGTCCTGCTCACACGCAAAATCGAGTTCGCCGCCTCGCACCGCTACCACAATCCGGATTTTTCGCCCGAAGAGAACCGGCGCGTCTTCGGCAAATGTAACAATCCACATGGGCATGGGCACAACTACACTTTGGAAGTGACCGTTGCAGGAGAACCCGACCCTGTCACCGGAATGGTTTTGGACCTGAAAGATTTGAAAGAAATTCTCGAGCGTG
>DATDHE010000441.1:0-2186 GCA_036521695.1 Candidatus Acidiferrum sp.
GGTGCACATGATTCGGAAAGGCAGGGTGAGGTGGGTAGCGAAAGGCGATGCGATCGCGCAAGCCCACTTCGTTGCCGAGCTGTTCGGCATCGCCGCCTAACCGAAGTTCGTCACGCCCGGTTCAAATCGAGCGATTCTGTGGCTCGGCGGCCGCAGCTGGTTTGCCGGCAATCGCAGAATTTTGAAAAGTTGATGTAGTGCAGACCAACCCTCTTGAAGCGTGTTCCTTCTCGTGACACGATTGGGCGAGAATGTTTCTGCGATCTCACGGCCGCAAGAAGGACGGCAAGGATCACACCTACTGGTCGATGGTCGAGACCGTGCGGACGCCAGACGGTCCGCGGCAGAGAACGCTCTGTTATCTCGGTGAACTGAACGATTCTGCCCAGGCGCGGTGGCTGAAGACCATCGAAGTCTTCAACGAGCAGGGCGAGACGCAGCAACTGAAGCTGTTTCCATCGCACGTCGAGGTGCCGCCCGACGATCCCCAAGTGGCGCGGGTGCTGCTGAACAAGGTGCGATTGGAGCGGACGCGACAGTTTGGTTCCTGTTGGCTCGGTCTGGAACTGTGGAAGCGTCTGGGTCTGGACCGTTTTTTCGAGGAGGCCGTGGATGAGCACGAGGCGGACGTGGCGTGGTCGCGAGTAGCGGCGGTGCTGGCGATCAACCGGCTGTGCGCGCCGGGCAGCGAACTGGCGATTGAACAGCGCTGGTATCCATCCACCGCGCTGGATGATCTGCTGGGGATGGAAGAAGGCAAGATCAACGACACGCGGCTGTACCGTTGCCTGGACCGGATTCTGCCGCACAAGAGGAAGCTGGAGCAACATCTCAAGCAGCGCTACGGCGAGCTGTTCGGCGCCGAGTTGGACGTGCTGCTCTACGATCTGACGAGCACGTACGTAGAAGGTGCGGCCGAGAAGAATCCAATGATGCGGCGCGGTTACTCGCGCGATCATCGTCCCGACTGTGAACAGATGGTGATGGCGCTGATCGTCAACGGTGAGGGTTTCCCGTTCAGTTATGAAACTTTCGACGGCAACCGGGCGGACGTATCGACGATGGAAACGATTCTGCGTATGGTAGAGCGCAAATACGGCAAGGCGCGGCGCATCGGGGTGATGGATCGCGGCATCGTGAGCGAAGAGAATCTGGCGGCGATCCGCAAGCGCGGCGGCCAATACCTGGTGGGCACGCCGCGCAGCCAGATGAAGCAGTTTGAAGCCGAGTTACTGAAGGACGAATGGATTCAGGTGCGGCCCGAGGTGGAAGTGAAGAAAGTGGCGATTCCCCAGGGCGAAGAGAGCTTCATTCTGTGCCGCACCAGCGGGCGCAAGGAGAAGGAGGAAGCTATCCGGAAGCGCTTTTCCGACCGCATGGAGGATGCGCTGAAACGTCTGGCGAACACCATCGCGGCCGGCCGATTGAAGGACCGAAACAAAATGGAGCGGCGTTTGGGGCGCATCCAGGCCAGCCATCCGCAAGTGAACGATCTCTATGAAGTGGCTCTGCGCGACACAGCCGAAGGCGTTCGCCTGCACTGGGCGATCAAAGAAGATCGCCAGGTGTGGCGAGGGTTGCGGGAAGGCGCCTACAGGCTGCGCACCAACCTGCAGGCCGGGACGGCGGAAGAACTCTGGCCGCGGTATATGCAGTTGACCGAGGCGGAGGCATCGTTCCGGGCACTGAAGAGCGAGCTATCGATTCGTCCTCTGTTTCATCAACTGGAACCGCGGGTGAAGGCGCATGTGATGGTGGCCTTCCTCGGCTATGCTCTGTGGGTGACGCTCAAGCATCTGCTGAAGCGCAGGCCCGCCCTTGTTCCACAACCATCCACCAGCGGTGTCGATAATGCCCAGCCGTTAACGGCGATAAAGGCGCTCGCATTGCTGTCCACACTGCAAAGCGCCGACATTGTGCTGCCCACGACCGACGGACGAGAGATCCGTCTGCGCCGCATCACCGAGCCCACCGCAGAGCAGAAATCGCTTCTGCAGCAGCTCGGCCTCAGCCTACCCGAACACTTCGAACTCAACCGCAAATGTAGTGCAGACTTGGCGATTGCCTGAACTGATTCTGAACGACTTAGATGCTCTCTGGCCTCAGTCGTGACGAACTTCGGCTAGCAACCGGGCGTCTGGGGACTGCATCTACTAGACAGAGGAATAAGAGTTTATGATGCGGTC
>DATDHE010000442.1:0-4072 GCA_036521695.1 Candidatus Acidiferrum sp.
GACCGCATCAACTGGCGCTTTCAGAGTGCGACATGGAGGCCGATCGTCTACCTCAAACGCCAGTTCAGCCACCGGGAAGTCGAGAAGTATTACCGGGCTGCGGATGTTTGCATGGTCACGTCCCTGCACGATGGAATGAACCTGGTAGCCAAGGAATTCGTGGCCGCACGCCAGGACGAGCAAGGAGTGCTGATCCTGAGCCGTTTTACCGGCGCCGCCCGCGAACTGTCGGACGCGCTACTAGTAAACCCCTACGATATCGAGCAGATGGCGGAAGCCGTCCGTTTGGCCCTGGAGATGGACACCGCGGAACGGAAGACCAGGATGCAGCGCATGCGAAAAGTGGTTAGAGAACGCAACATCTATCGCTGGGCGGGAAACTTTATTGCAGAACTGTGCGAAGTGCGCCTCGACGAACCAGCAAACAGGTTGGAGTCGCAGACAGGGCATGGACCGGTGGAGCAATCAGCAGAGGCGGTCGGTATCGATCAACCGATTGATGACTTCGATCACGCCCGCCCCGTAACTGCCACCGGTGACCAGGTCGGCGCGCCGCTTGAGGGCAGGCAGGGCGTTGGCCACGGCCGCTGAGCAACCGCAAAAGCTTAGAAATTCATGATCATTCTCTGCATCGCCGATGCCCACGACGCTCTGACTCGAAAGGCCCAAGTCAGACAACACGGCGGAAAGGCCTGTGGTCTTGTCGATTCCGCGGGGCAAGACCATTACCGATTCTTTGTTAAAGATCACTTGCAGGCTCAGGTTCAGTTGCTGGATCGCTAGAAGGACGGCGACATCATGAGGAGGTCTTACCGTTGCCACAATACACCTTCCCACCGAGAGCGGCACCCCCTGCTCCCGCAGATTGGCCACTAGTTCCGCGGAGGGCGCCGGACACAAGAGTCGCTCCTCGCCCGTTTCCGGGTGATGAAGCAGAGCGCCGTTCTCGGCGACAATCCAGTCAAACAGATGGAGATGCGAAAACACGTTGCGCAAGCTGGGAAGTTCGCGGCCGGTAACCAATATCAGCTTTCTGCCCGATTCCCGCGCCCGTTCCAGCCCTGCCAGGGTATCGCGAGCGACCCGCCCGTCGCGGGCGAGAGTCCCATCGTAATCCGATGCTATCGCCCGAAATCGCATCGTTTCTCCCATTTGTACAATAATAAATGGTGATGGTCCGAACCGTAGCAGTGCCGTCAAACTCGGAAAAACTGCATGCGCGAGACGCACTGTCACCGAGCGAAACGAATGCGATACTAGCGCCCACTCGGTCGAGTACTGCATTAAACAACGAGGAGGAAGCGGTTTGCCGTTAAAGCAGGATGCGCTTTGGTACAAACACGCGATCGTCTATCAAGTCCACGTTCGTACGTTCTACGACAGCAACGGGGACGGCATTGGTGACTTCCAGGGCCTTGATCAAAAGCTCGACTACCTGCAGGAATTAGGAATAAACACCATCTGGTTGATGCCATTCTTCCCCTCACCTCTGCGCGACGACGGCTACGATATTGCAGATTACAACTCCGTCCATTCCAGCTACGGGACTTTGGAGGATTTCAGGAAATTCCTGGGATCGGCCCACGAGCGTGGCATACGGGTAATCATCGAAATGGTGCTGAATCACACATCGGATCAGCACCCGTGGTTTCAGCAGTCCCGAAGCTCGCGGGGAAACCCGCGCCGGGATTGGTACGTCTGGAGTGATACCGATACCCGATATCAAGGAAGCCGGATCATTTTTCTCGACACAGAGATGTCCAATTGGGCGTGGGATCCGGTCTCGAAATCCTATTATTGGCATCGTTTCTTCAGCCACCAGCCCGACCTCAATTATGACAATCCTGCGGTCCGGGAAGAGATGTGGAATGTCATGAAGTTCTGGCTGGAAATCGGGGTTGACGGCTTCCGGCTCGACGCGGTCCCGTACCTGGTGGAGCGTGAGGGCACGAACTGTGAGAATTTGCCCGAGACCCACACCATCTTGAAGGAGTTGCGGCGAAAACTCGATGAACAATTTCCCGGCAGGATGCTTCTGGCGGAAGCCAATCAATGGCCCGCGGATCTGCGGCCATATTTTGCCGATGGGGATGAATTTCATATGGCGTTTCATTTTCCCCTGATGCCAAGGATGTTCATGGGAGTGAAGTTGGAGGATCGCAAACCGATCACTGAGATCCTGCAGCAAACCCCGGAAATTCCATCTTCGTGCCAGTGGTGCCTGTTCTTGCGCAACCATGACGAGTTGACCCTGGAAATGGTTAACGACCTGGAACGGGCCTACATGAACGACACGTATGCCGAGGACAAGGCGATGCGGCTCAACCTCGGAATTCGGCGCCGGCTCGCCCCTTTGCTCGATAACGACCGCAGGCGTATCGAGTTGATGAACGGAATACTCATGTCGTTACCGGGCACTCCAAGTATTTATTACGGCGATGAAATCGGAATGGGCGACAACATCAATCTGGGCGACCGCAATGGAGTGAGAACTCCCATGCAGTGGAGTGGGGGCTGGAACGGAGGGTTTTCCGCCACAGACCCAGAAAAGCTGTATGCGCCGTTGATCCAGGACCCGGTCTACGGTTATCCGGCAGTCAACGTGTTTTCCCAAAGGCGGACCCAGCACTCTCTCCTCAACTGGATGGGACGTATCATAGCAGTGCGCAAAACGACTGGCGTGTTCGGTAGCGGATCGATTGAGTTTCTCTATCCCGCCAATCACCGAATACTGGCCTACGTGCGCCAATTGGGCAACGAGACGATCCTGGTGGTCAATAATCTTTCCGATGCTGCACAGGCTGTCGAACTGGATTTGCGTCGTTACAAAGGAAATATTCTGATAGAGATGTTCGGCAAGAACATCTTTCCGCGGGTGGGCGAACTGCCGTATCTTCTAACCCTGGGCCCCTACAATTTTTACTGGTTTCGGTTGCGACGAATCTGAAAGTTATGACGGACATGGAAACGACGTCACAGGACGGAGGCTAAGTTGGCGGAGGTTAGGGTGGCGGAGGCCAGGTTGCCGGAAGTTAGATTGGCGGATGAAACCTTTCTTACCGATGATTTTCTTCGCCAACTCATCAATGTCGGTGAAGTGGACATCCTGGTGGGCGTGCCCACGCACAACAACGCCAAAACGATCGGCGCGATCGTCGAGGCGATTCAAACCGGCATCCTGAGATTCTTTCCCCGTCAGAGAGCTGCGATCATCAATGCCGATGGAGGGTCGCGGGATGGCACTCCCGAGCTGATTGTGAAGGCCGCGATCGACGATGCGCGGGGACGAGACTCCAAGCCATACACCCTGCGTACGTTGCACTCGATCAGCACGCAGTATTCGAGCAGCCCCGCCCGGGGGACGGCGCTGCGGACCATCTTGTCCGCTGCCGAATTGCTGCGCGCCAAGGCGTGCGCCGTGATTTCACCCGAATCCACTCAAATCACAACGAATTGGCTCACCACCCTCCTGCAGCCCATTTACACAGAAGAATTCGATCTTGTGTTGCCGACCTACTGCAGGCACAGGTCTGATGGCATCCTCTTGACCAATCTGCTCTATCCCATGACCCGTGCGCTTTATGGATTAAAAATCCGCGAGCCATATGCGTTGGATTTCGCATTCTCGGGCCGCCTTGGAAGCCAATTTCTCGCCCAGAACGCATGGCATGATCATACTGCTCAGGCTGGTTCCGAAACTCAATTCTCCCTGGCTGCAATCGCCGGAGAGTACCGTATTCGCCAATCCTTCCTGGGAACCAAGCAGCATGTTGAGCGGGCTTCCGCCGATTTGGTTCCGGCGATGCGACAAACAGTCGGAGCTTTGTTTTCTTCAATGGAACCGAGTTTTTCTTTGTGGAGCACCAAGGCGGGGTCCCAGCCAATCCCTACGACTGGCGCGGAGCGCGAATGCATTCTGGGGCCGCTGCGAGTGAACCGGAAGCGGCTGCGAGAAATGTTCGCAACCGGAATCGCCGAGTTGGAATCCGTATTTCAGTCCATTCTTTCCCCCTCGACGCTGGCAGAACTCCAGCAAATCGCCCGCCCGGAAGAAGTCCGCTTTCGTTATTCC